>DAOUQS010000060.1 GCA_030625465.1 Amylibacter sp.
GATGGCAAAATTGTATTTTCGATCACTGTCCCGGATAGTTTCCGTGGCAATTTTGACCCTCTGCGCGACGACGCACAAAAACGGGTGGAGGCGATTGACGGTGTTGAAAGCGCCCTCGTTGCCCTTACTGCCGAACTTGACGCACCTGCGCCAAGTGAGCAGCCGCCACAGTTACAACAATCCAAACCTGTTGGGCCGGACATGCGGCCAGAGGCTGGAAAAATTCCCGGCGTTAAATACATTCTTGCCGTTGCATCGGGTAAAGGCGGCGTTGGTAAATCGACCGTTTCAGCCAATTTGGCCGTAGCACTGGCCGCCGAAGGGCGCAAAGTGGGCCTGCTGGATGCGGACGTTTACGGGCCTTCACAGCCCCGTATGCTGGGCATTTCAGGACGGCCATCATCCCCTGACGGCACCACGATCCTGCCCCTGCGCAATCACGGTGTGACCTTGATGTCCATCGGCCTTATGACCCGCGAGGATGAGGCCGTGGTCTGGCGCGGCCCGATGTTAATGGGCGCATTGCAACAAATGATGACACAGGTGCAATGGGGTGCGCTGGACGTGCTGATTGTTGATCTGCCGCCCGGAACCGGTGACGTGCAAATGACATTGGCACAAAAAGCCGAAGTAACAGGCGCGCTGATCGTGTCCACACCGCAGGATGTTGCCTTAATAGATGCACGTAAAGCACTGGATATGTTCAATAAACTTGGAACACCCATCTTGGGCATGATCGAAAATATGTCCACGCATATTTGTTCCGAATGCGGCCATGAAGAACACGTGTTCGGGCATGGCGGCGTGGCAAGCGAAGCCGAAAAGCTGGACGTGCCGTTGCTGGGTGAAATTCCGTTGCACATTGATATTCGCCTTGCCAGTGATGGTGGCGCGCCTATTGTTGTGTCGAAACCGAACTCTGCGCAGGCGCAGGCGTTTCGCACAATTGCACGGCAAATGATTAAAGACGGGTACGCATGACCACTGAACCGATTTTCCCGCCCCTGCTAAAAGGGCAAGCCGTTACAGGCAAAATAGATCCGTTTGAAAAAGCGGTCTCATTGGCCACGCTGGGCTGTGATGCAGGCACGATTGTGTATAACATCCGCCAGCAGTATATGCGCGCGGCGTTCATTTTTGCCCCTGAAATAACGCTTGAAAAAGCCTGTGCCATGATGATCGCCTGCGGTGTTGGCTATTCAAACGCCCTAGGCGCTTTAGCCCCGCCCGAAGTGGCTGTGCATCTGGACTGGCACGGCGATATTCTGGTGAACGGGGCAACTTGTGGCGGCATCAAAATGGCCGCCTCGCACAGTGATCCCGCAGCAATGCCCGAATGGCTGGTTGTCGGACTGACAGTGCCGCTTTTCCCTGCCGATGATGAAGGTGGTTTTACACCGAACCAGACAACCCTGTTTCAGGAAGGCTGCGCAGAGGTTGACCCCGTCACCCTGATCGAAAGCTGGGCAAGGCACACGCTGGTCTGGATAAATCGCTGGGACGACGAAGGGCCGGCCCCGTTGCATGCGGAATGGCGCAGCAAGGCACATGATATGGGCGAAGAGATTAGCACCGCACTACAAGGCACTGAAATTAAAGGTACTTTCTTGGGAATAGACGAAGACTTTGGCATGCTGATCCGCACAGGCGAGGCCACACAGGTTAAACCTATCAGCGCTTTGCTACGCAATGGAGACATATCATGAAGCTGGCACGCGCCATTCATTTCGACGAAAGTGACCGTAATATATTCCACATTGCCGCACGCACCGGTGAGTGGGCGATCAGCGGTGGTTTTGAGTTTTCCGACTGGTCGGAAGCCGACCTAAAAGGCAAAAACCGTCAGGCGTTCAGCAACGGCTGGCTGGGTATGGAAACCTTCGGGCGGGTCACGTTTGTGGCGGTAACACAGATAGAACCGGCCGAGCTGGAAGTCTTAACCGACCGTTTGGCACAGCATTTCGTAGACATCTACGGCGCACCGTCATTAGACGCCGCCCGCCCCGTAGCCGCCCGCGAACTGGAACACGCCCAAGACCTGTGCGAAGACCACGATCCCAACACGTTAATCGCCGTCAGCCGCGAACTGACCGAGGCCGGCGTAAACGAACAGTTCCGCACCATTAAAACCGACGACGCAGGCTTGGACCAGTTCGCGATACACGCGGATATGGAATAAGGATTGGGATGTAGGGTGGGCTTCAGCCCACGCGTCGCGAATTTTCAATCAAATGCAAGGGCAGCTTTGGGGCCGTAAATCATTATGGTAAGTTTGGTCGTTTGTTATAATCGTGGTAATGCGTGGACTGAAGCCCACCCTACGAATTCCTTTTCATAAAGCCCTAACATTTTTCACATAACTAAACAATATCAACGCTTTAACGCCATGTCCCAGTCGGGACATTCCCCAAACCTAGCTCTCGCTCACCGGGAACCACACAAAGAATTCGGTGCCGACACCCGGCGCACTTTTTGCCCGGATTGTGCCGCCATAGCGCGTGACAATCGTCTGGCTGATCGACAGCCCCAGCCCCGTACCTTCGCGTTGTTTCGTGGTGAAAAACGGGTCGAATATCTTGTCCAGAACATCAGCTTCCATGCCTTTTCCGGTGTCCTTAATCAAAACGGTGATGCCCTGCACCCCGTCAACAACCTCGTTCTCGGTCGCCAGACACAAAGCCCCCCCGTCAGGCATCGCATGGATCGCGTTGACGATCAGATTGATAAAGACCTGCTGCAATTCCGTGCGGTTCATTGAAACAGCACCCGATGCTTTCTGGTTGCGATTTACATCAATTCTGACCTTGTTCATCAAGTGCTGCACCAGCACCAGACAATCGGTCAGAACATCGTCAGGGGTTTGCAGCTCGATTACATCGGAATATTCTTCGGGCCGCGCGAATTGTAGCAACTTGCTGACCAGAATATTCACGCTGTGTATCTGTTCGTCGATCAGTCTAAACTCGGTTTCAACGTCCTTGGTGTCATTTTCCAACTCTTGGCGCACAACATCTATATTACCCTGGATCACCGCCATCGGATTGTTGATCTCATGGGCGATACCTGCGGTGATCTCGCCAATCGCGGCAAGCTTTTCCGAAACCACAAGCTGTTTTGTCGTGGCTTCCAGCCGCTTGTTGGCGTCGCTTAATTCGCGGGTCCGCTCGACCACACGGTCATTCAGCTCATCCGCCAAGCCCCGCAAACGCGCGTCGCGTTCCTGTATCCGGCCCAGCAAATCATCTAGGTGCGATGCCACCTGCCCGATCTCGTCATCCGTGCGTTTCAAACCGGTACGCGCACCCAGCTCACCAGCTTCAACTTTAGATATGGTTTTTAACATGCCTTCCAGCGGTCGAAAAATACCGCGTGCCCAGCGTAAAAATATCGGCACCGATAAAATAACCGCCGCCAGCAATGCTGCAATGCTGATCAAAAGCGTGCGGACTTTGGCCGCCCGAAAAGGCGTATCCAGAAACCCCACATAAAGCATACCTATACGGGTGCCGTAACTGTCAGTGACCGGCTCATATGCTGAAATGTACCAGTCGTTCACCACGAACGCACGATCCAGCCAGACCTGCCCCCGGTCCAGCACCGTAGAGCGCACAATCGCCGAGACCCGCGTTCCAAGCGCACGAACATTTTCGAACAGACGCACATTGGTACTGATCCGCACATCGTCCAGAAACAGGGTTGCAGTCCCACGACTACCGGCCGTCAGGCTGGCTGCGGGATAGACCAGATCGTTAATCGTATCAATGAAATCAAGGTTGCGGTTCAGCAATATTCCGGCCACCAAAGCCCCGCGCGTGCCATCCACCTGAAAAGGGGCGGCTGTATGAACTACCATGCCACGGCTTTCCACTGTTTTATCGGTAGGCACCGCCGCCTCGGTCGGCACCAGATCAATACGCGCGCGCTTTGCCAGATCAGCGGAAAGCACCGCCAGATCAGCGGCCGCGAACAAATCTATTTCCGTACGCGCCACCCCGTTAAGCGCGGAAACCACAACTGGCCAGTCACCGAAATGTTTGAAATACCTGTCATCCGCGTGCATTGAAAGCGTACCGGTTGCATCCGCCAGATAAAGAAAATCCAGCCCAAGTTTCTGGCGGTAAACCTCTAGGAAAGTAGCGATTTTTGCTTCGTTGCGCGTGGCAACAACATGTGCGAAAACCGCAGATCCGCCAAGCGCGTTCACCTCATCCTCACTGTTGCCCAAGATACTGGACATGTATTGATGCGCGATTGTAAGTTCGCCATTTACCTTTGCAATCAACAGGTTATCAAGCTTTTCTGACCACTGGATGAAAGTGCCACCCAACAATAATGGCATAACCACCAGCATCGGCAATATCGCGATAACCAAAAGACGGAACCGGACCGAGTGGAACCATCCCGTGCGCGTTGCGACCCTGGTGTTATTCATTCCACATCGCACATTTACGGTCGACAGTTTTACGCGACACCCCAAGCCTGCGGGCTGCTTCCGCACGGTTGCCGCCGCATTCTTCCAGCACCCGTAAAATATGCTGGCGCTCAACCGATTGCAGCGTGTCGTCGATCACGAAAGAGCCGTCTTCGGCCACGCCTTCAAAATCCGGGGGGAATTCACCCAGGATCAAGGACCGTTCAATCAGGTTACGCAACTCACGCACATTTCCGGGCCAGTCATAGCGCATGAAACCGCGCCGTATGGCACTGGAGATATTCAAGGGCTTCACCGCAAGTTCAAACGATATTTCCTGCATGAATTTATCCGCCAGTTCCTGCACATCATCAATGCGATCCCGCAAGGGTGGCATTTCAATTTGCAACACATTGATACGGTAGAATAAATCCGCGCGGAACTGTCCGGCTTCAACTGCTGCCAACAAATCGGTATTGGAGGCAAAGACAAAGCGCACATCAATGGGTATTTCCCGTTTTGAGCCAACAGGACGGATTTTCTTTTCTTCGATAGCGCGCAACAGCACACCTTGCAGATCAAGCGGCAGATCAGTGATTTCATCCAGAAACAACGTGCCGCCATTGGCATGCTGGAACAGACCTTCGCGGCGTTCCGCATCATCTTCATGGGGGTTTTTGACCTGCCCGAACAGCTCTGTTCCCAGAATATCCGCAGGAATAGTAGCGCAGTTCACCGTAACAAAGGCTTTATCAGCGCGTTCTGACAAGGAATGCAGCGTTCTTGCCGCCACCTCTTTTCCCGTCCCGCTTTCACCCGAGATCAAAACCGAGCTTGGCAACGGGGCGACACGGCGCAGGGTATCATGGATGGTTGTTATTCTTTTTGAATGGCCCAACAGCTGGCTTCGGCGTTTGTTTTCCTTGGCATTGTTTTCAAGCTCATGGCGCAACAAAAAAATCTCGCGTCGCAGGCGCATCCGGTCAATGCAGCGTGCCACCGCGTTCAGGATCTGGTTGGACCGAAATGGTTTCAGAACAAAATCCACCGCCCCCGCCTGCAACGCGCGAATAGCGGTTTCCAGATCGGCAAAAGCGGTGATCAAGATCGCATCGGCGAAAAATCCGACCTTGCGCTGCTCGCGCAGCCAGTCCACGCCGTTTTTACCGGGCATGATATTGTCCAGAATGACAACGTCGAAATGCCCAGCATCCAGTATTTTTGACGCTTCTTCAGTATTCGCGGCTTCTGCCACATTCCGGCAGCGTGGTTTTAAAATCTTGACCAGAAAGTTACGCATGCCAGGTTCATCATCAATCACAAGAATAGAGGCCTGGGACAGCCATGGCCCGAATGCAGGTTCATTGGTCAGGTCTAGTTTTGCGATTGCCGTCTGGTTCATGGATTAACCTAAATGTGAAGTGCGCTACATATACGCAGCTAAACATTATAAATCCAAACTTCCAAATGTAAATATTCCAGAAGGCAGTAAATCTTGCAACATGCGGCTATACCAACGCCTTGATACATGACAGGGTGCGCAAATTGGGGGAACGATGCACGACATGCTTCAAACAATCTGGCGGTTGCGCGGTCCGGTGCTGGCCGCACATATCATGGTCACAATGGTTTCCGTGGCTATCGTGCTGCCCATCGCCCAGTTTACGATGTTTTCCGCAGTCAAGCTTTCCGGCACCCAAGCCTTAACCGATCAAGATATCGCACGGCTGTTACTATCCCCTATCGGTATGATTGGCCTGATCATGGCCGGAAGTGTGCTGATTGTTATCGCAGTTCTGGAACTTGCGCTGATGCTATGGGTGATCCAGGCCGACACTAAGGGCCAGCACATAAATCTTGTTGCAGCTTTGCGCGTAATTGCAAGCCGCCTGCCCCGTTTGCTGGGCTATGCGGTGCGCTTGATCATGCGTCTGGCGGCGGTCATTCTTCCCTTTGCCGCACTGGCCGGTCTGGTTGCATGGACGCTGCTGACAGAGTTTGACATAAATTATTATCTGGCATTTCACCCACCCGAATTTATCCGCGCCGTACTGATTATCGCCCCGATCATTCTGTGCCTGCTATGTGTGCTGCTTTATCTTTTCACCGGATGGGCTTTGGCATTTCAACTGGCACTTTTTACCGACACGCCGCTATCCGGTATTTTCGCGGAAAGTGTCGCCCGCTCACAAGGTCTGCGAAAATATATTCTGGGTCGGTTTGTACTTTGGGGCGTGCTGTCATTTTTAATCACAGTAAGCATCGCGGTGGCTTTGCGGTTTATCATTGTCACAATCATGCCGGATGTCTCTGCGTCATTACCGATCGTCGCGGTAACCGGCGGGGTGCTTTTGGTAATCTGGTCGGCGACAATGATACTGGTCTCGGCGTTCAACACAGGGACGCTGGCAATTATTTTGTCAAACATTGCAAAGCGGGCCGATATCCCATTTTCAGACCGCGCGCCTGCACCCGTGGCAAGCAACCTACGCTGGCTGGCCTTGACCCTTGCCGGTTTTTTTCTGGCGTCCTCGATCGGGTCTGCAACTGCATTATATCACGGGGCCGGAACACCGGATCAGGTGGCGGTTATCGCACATCGCGGAGCTGCCGGAAAACGCCCCGAGAACACAATGGCGGCAATGGAAGCGGCCATCAAGGACGGTGCTGACTGGCTTGAAATTGATGTTCAGGAAACCGCCGATGGCGAGGTCATCGTCATACACGACAGTGATTTTATGAAAATCGCGGGCAACCCCGCCAAAGTATGGGAAACCACAACGGCAGCACTTGCCAATATCGACGTAGGCACATGGTTCGACCCTGCATATAGCGCGGAAAGGGTTCCGACCCTGAAACAGGTTCTGCTAGCTGCCCGCGGACGCGCCCGCGTTCTGATTGAGCTGAAATACTATGGCCATGATGTGGACCTTGCCGGACGCGTAGCCGCCATCGTCGAGGCAACAGACATGGTCGCAGACACCGCGTTCATGTCGCTTAACCGTAACCAGATGGCACGCATGAAAGCGATCCGCCCGAATTGGCGGGTCGGATTGCTTGCGGCAACAGCAATCGGCGATCTAAGCAAGGTTGAAGCGGATTTTCTTGCGGTCAGCACGGCCAGTGCCAGCGCCGGATTTATCGCCCGGGCACGCAAAGCCGGTAAGGATGTATACGTCTGGACGGTCAATGACCCGCTGGCAATGTCCCGAATGATGTCGCGCGGCGCTGTCGGTTTGATTACGGATGAACCGGCAATGGCCGTCGAAACCATTGCGGCACGGCGGGACACACCTTTGGTCGGTCGCCTTATGCTTGAAGCGGCTGATTTAATTGGCCTTGATGTGAAACAAAAAATTTACAGAGACGATTCTCCGTAGTATAGGCTTAGTATCGAATTTAAACAGGAGTTATAAAATGAAAAACTGGTTACTATGGCTATTTCTCGGCATCATTTCCATTATTGGTGGATTTTTGGCAATCGCAAACCCACTGGAAGCGACCATAACGGCCGTACACTTGGCTGGCTGGACCTTCCTGGTCGTCGGCTGCCTTCAAATATTCACTGCATTTCATGCTGAAGGCTTTGGCGCAACGCTTTGGGCCATATTGGGCGGGGCTGCGGGTATCTTTGTTGGGATATCACTATTCAACAACCCATTCGCAGGTGCCATAACACTGACAGTTCTTGTCGGCGTGCTTTTCTTTATCGGTGGTATCACCAAGATTTTCATGTCGTTTTCACTGCGTGGCTCGCCATTTTTCATGCCGGTAATGGTATCAGGCGCCCTTTCCTTATTGTTGGGCTTCATGATCTTGTCAAACTTCCCCGGATCTGCGGTTATCAGCCTTGGGGTGATGCTGGCGGTTGAACTGATTTCAAATGGTGTTGCAATGATTTCACTTTCCATGCAGCGCAAAGCAGAAGACCAATAAACCAAACTCACCGGCGGTTCTGCCGCCGGTGAACACTTCGCACATGGCACTTGGATCAATCGCTTAACGCTAATGAACCTGCTCCATTTGTGCCACAAGAACCTTCACAACCTGCTTTGCCAAGATCGCCGCCGTTATAGGCTCTTCTTGAATGATCACCTGATGCACAGACTGGACCTGCGTTTTCAGCTCAGCGATTTCCTTGTTCAAAACCACAAGCCCCACCCCGCAAGTGCCAGCACCCGGACGCGCCTGAATATTCGCGCTAAAGCTTTCAATACCTGTCGCGATGGTTTCCAACTGCCTGACTTGCGGCGCCAGGGCATTTTGCACGATATGCAGTGTATTGTTGGAAAGGTCTTGAACCTTTCCAACCAGAATAATCGCACTGACCGTCAGAATAATGACCAGCATCAAGGTTGCGTTTAGAAATGACACGGCCAGATCACCGATAATCTTAATCATAATTTAAGCCTTTTTATTACCAACAGTTTAAGCCAGAGTAACCAACCTAACTGAAACATACAATTTGACATGAAAAACATGCCCATGCGCCGCCAAGTATTAATACTTTCAATAGTGATAATAATTGCAACACTGGCCATGTCAGCCTTCTTTTTGCATGGGCGCGACAATTCCGGCGGCAACGCGGTTGAACGCCGGGCCGAACTGTGGGCCCATAAACGTCTGATGCGGGTACGCAAAGGCATCGTTCCCGGGCCCTTTATAACAGACGGTTGCAGCGGCGGCATGTCCGCCCTGTGGCAAGGCATGGGCGACACCTTCCCCGTATTGACAAAAAGCATCGGAACCAGCCCCCCGTGGGAGCAATGCTGCGTCACCCACGACAAGGCCTATTTCGATGCAGCAGACACAACGAACGCCGAACAAAGCTTCGACGCCAGACTTGTTGCGGACCATATTTTAAGCAAATGCGTGGCGGATTTCGGTAAACAACAAACCGCACCGGCCAAACACGAATATCAACTGCTTGCCGACATGATGTACTCCGCCGTTCGCTTGGGCGGCGCACCATGTTCCA
>DAOUQS010000042.1 GCA_030625465.1 Amylibacter sp.
GGTATAATCCCTAACCCCTTGTTTGATACACAGGTGGCCGCGATGGTTTGTGGTTATGGCGAACAGGTGGGGTATGAAACTTTGGTGCGCAAAATCGCCAACGCGCCTTTGGATAAATCATCACGCTTCACGGATTGGAGCACGCGACCGCTTTCAGACCGTCAAAAAACCTATGCATTGGGCGATGTGACCCATTTGCGGGATATTTACGAGCATCTGAAGCGTAGTCTGGAAAAAAATTCCCGTCACCTGTGGGTGCAAGAGGAATTGGGCATATTGACCAATCCCGCGACATATACCGTGCATCCAGATGATGCATGGAAGCGGGTGAAAACCCGTAACGGATCAGGTAAAATGCTGGTCTATGTCCAAGAGCTGGCCCGTTTCCGCGAGATCCATGCCCAGACCAAGAATATACCGCGAAATCGCGTGTATAAGGACGATGCCTTGCTGGAGCTTGCCGCCACCAAACCCACATCTGTTGACCAGCTAAGAAAATCGCGCCTGTTGTTGCGTGATGCACGCGGCGGGGTAATTGCCGACGGTATTATTGGCGCGGTACGCACCGCATCAAAGGTTGAACCGAAAGATTTCCCCGTAGCCTTGCCTGTGCGGGTCAAGAAACAGGGCAATGACGGCCTGTCCGATTTGTTGCGTGTGTTGTTGAAAGCCAGCGCTGAAAAGGCCGGTGTTGCCAGCAAACTGATCTGCAACGCTTCCGATCTTGATGCGATTGCAAGCGGGGAACGGTCTTTGGCTGTATTCAGCGGTTGGCGGAATGAGGTTTTTGGCGCGGACGCCTTAAAGTTATGCGACGGAAAAATTGCATTATCCGCCAATAAAGATTCGGTTAAAATCGTTAACGTATAAGCGTCGTTTGATTAGCTTACTTTGATACTGTGATTTCGTTTTGCGCGGCGACAACCCGTATTCTTTTCACTGTTGGCAAACGCAAAGCGGTAATGGATGCACCCGCATAAACCTGGTTTGATCGCTCTGTCGGCCCTTTGGTGGTTCCAATGGGTGATTTGCCTTTGAATTTATACGTGACCACACCGTTTTCATCAGGCAGGCCTTTGTTGTCGGCAACCAGATCAATATCGCTATAGCCCACGCCATCAACGGTTCCGCGTGCTTTGATTATGGCGCCGCCGCTGAACCTATCGACAGTCACCTGATCCACAATCGCAATAAGAACCCTTTTATCCACAATAATTGCTGGCTGTTCCAGAACGGTTTCTTTTTCCCGTCTGTTGAAGAAACCGGCACTGCTGCTGCCGCCGGAACTTGTGGCGCTGCTGCCACCCGAGCTGCCGGTACTGCCTGTGCTGCTATTCGCCGAGCCACTAAAGCTGCCAAATACGGAACATCCGGCAATAAAACCAGATGCAATAACGGTAATGAATATCGACTTCATGAGTTTCCCCGGACTTCTTTAGCACTACCGTTACCCAAACTCGGCCTTAAAGAAAAGCCTTGTGTGGTGTAATTTAAAGAAAAACACTGGACGTTTCGATCTTGCGGTCATAGGTGATGCTGAAACACTAGGGTCCGGGTCATGTCAGAAACCTTTGAAGATATTGTAGAGACGTTTGAATTTCTGGACGAGTGGGAAGACCGCTATCGTCACGTCATTGAAATGGGCCGCGCCATGGCGCCGCTTGATGATGCATTGAAAGTATCCGCGACCAAGGTCGACGGCTGTGCCTCGCAAGTGTGGATTATACCGAAAGTCCAAGGGGCAGGGCCGCAGGCAATCTTGAATTTTGATGGCGAAAGTGATGCCATGATCGTGAACGGCCTGATCGCAATCCTTAAAGTGCTTTATGCTGGCAAAACCATTAAGGACGCGCTGGAAATTGATGCTTTGGCCGCCTTTGCACGTCTTGGTCTGGACCAGCATCTATCCGCACAACGCTCGAACGGGTTGCGCGCGATGATTGAACGCTTAAGGGCGGTTTCAAGGGCGGCAAACCAAACTTGAATTAAACTCATAATTGTTATGCTAAATATGCATTTGTTTCATGTGTGAAAACGTGTCACAGGCAATGGTAAGCGTAAAAATATGCCTGATCAGGATATAAAAATGTCAAAAATACTACAAAAAATCATCGATAAACAAGGGTTTGTCTTGGCCGATGGGGCCACAGGCACCAACCTGTTTAACATGGGGCTTATGGCGGGGGACGCGCCTGAAATGTGGAATGTGGAACATCCCGAACGTATCACCAAGCTTTATCAAGGTGCGGTTGATGCCGGTTCTGATCTGTTTCTGACCAATAGTTTCGGTGGCAACGCATCTCGCCTGAAGCTGCATAACGCGCAGGACCGCGCCCGCGAGCTGTCCCGTATTTCCGCCGAACTTGGCCGTGAAGTTGCCGATAAGTGCGACCGCGACATCGTCGTGGCCGGCTCTGTTGGCCCCACGGGCGAGATTATGGGCAAGGTGGGCACATTGACCCACGAAGTTGCCGTCGAGATTTTTGAAGAACAGGCCCACGGACTGTTGGAAGGTGGCGCGGATGTTTTGTGGGTGGAAACTTTTTCCGCCCCCGAAGAATACGCCGCCGCTGCTGAAGCCATGCGCAATGTCGGAGCTGACTGGTGTGGCACCATGAGTTTTGATACCGCAGGGCGCACCATGATGGGGCTTACATCAACCAACATGGTCAAAATGGTCAGCGATCTGGACTATCCGCCGTTCGCATACGGTGCCAATTGCGGCGTTGGCGCATCGGACTTGCTGCGCACGGTTCTTGGGTTCTCCGAAACCGGCAACCCCAAACCGATTATCGCCAAAGGTAACGCCGGCATTCCGAAATATGTGGATGGCCACATCCATTACGACGGCACCCCCGATTTGATGGCGCAATACGCGATCTTGGCCCGCAACTCTGGCGCTACCATCATCGGCGGCTGCTGCGGGACGATGCCTGAACATTTGACCGCGATGCGAACCGCGCTGGACAGCACCCCGAAGGGTGAAAAACCGTCCCACGCACAAATCACCGCCGTACTGGGTGCATTCTCATCCGATAATGACGGAACAGGGGACGCACCGGTGAAACCGCCACGCCGTAACCGCCGCCGTGGTGGATAAGGTCGTTGTACTGATTTTTAATGTCGTAAAATGCCAAGAAAAAGCCCTCTGAAAAGATGAAGACTGTTTGAATAGAAGGCTTCAAAAATAAAGGAATCACCGATGTCCGAAGAACTAGATGATATCATCCTGTCAGAACTTTCTGATGACGAGCTGGTGTTGCAGATGCATGATGATCTTTATGATGGTATGAAACCAGAGATCGAAGAGGCTGTTAACATCCTTCTGGAACGCAAATGGATGCCCTATGACATCCTGACGAAGGCCTTGGTCGAAGGTATGCGCGTTGTCGGTATTGATTTTCGCGATGGCATCTTGTTTGTGCCCGAAGTGCTACTGGCCGCCAACGCCATGAAGGGTGGCATGTTCATCCTGAAACCATTGCTGGCCGAAACCGGTGCGCCGCGTCTGGGCAACATGCTGATCGGCACGGTCAAGGGCGACATCCACGACATCGGTAAAAATCTTGTAACCATGATGATGGAAGGGGCGGGCTTTGAAGTGAACGACCTTGGCATCAACAATCCGGTCGAAAACTATCTGGATGAACTTGACGATGGCGAATACGACATCCTTGGCATGTCGGCCCTGCTGACCACAACCATGCCCTATATGAAGGTCGTGATTGATACCATGGTCGAAAAAGGCATGCGCGATGACTACATCGTGCTTGTGGGTGGCGCACCCCTGAACGAAGAGTTCGGCAAAGCTATCGGTGCAGACGCGTATTGCCGTGATGCCGCTGTCGCGGTGGAAACCGCAAAAGACTATATGGCTAAAAAACACAACCAGATGAGCGCTTAATGCGCATTGGCGTCGATGATAACACATTGACTGAAAAAGGTTTAAACGCGCCCAAGGGAAAACCCGGGCGCGTTTTGCTTTTGGCGTGTGGTGCCTTGGCGCATGAGATACTGGCCCTGAAACGCCTGAACAACTGGGACCATATGGACCTGCAATGCCTGCCGGCAAATTACCACCTATACCCCGATAAAATCCCCAAAGCGGTTGAACAGGCAGTGCTGAAACACCGCGACAATTACCAAACCATCTTCGTGGTCTACGCTGATTGCGGCACAGGCGGGCTGTTGCAAGCCAAATGCGCTGAACTGGGCGTCGAAATGGTTGCAGGCCCGCATTGTTACAGCTTTTTCGAGGGCAATGACACATTCGCCAAAACCTCGGAAGATGAAATCACTGCGTTTTACCTGACCGACTTTTTGGTCAAACAGTTCGACGCTTTCGTGATCAAACCCATGGGGCTGGATCGCCATCCCGAATTGCGCGACATGTATTTCGGCAATTACACCAAAGTGATCTATCAGGCGCAGGTCAACGACCCCGCATTGGACGCCAAAGCACAGGAATGCGCCGATAAACTGGGCCTGCCGCTGGAACGGCGGTTTACCGGGTACGGCGATTTGGAAACAACACTTGAAACCATCACTTGACGGGGGGCATGAATTGGACGTATGTGCAAATGAGAATAGTTTGCAACTAAGAGTCCCGTAAGAATGCCCGAAGAAAAATCCAAAAGCAGTTGGCGAAACAAATCAACCTTACTGTCTTTACCAGAGGTGCATTCCAGTGTCCCCATGGTCACGGGCGGGGCATTCCGGCGGTTCTCGGCCTTTATCGGCCCGGGCTATCTGGTGGCGGTGGGCTATATGGACCCGGGCAACTGGGCCACATCACTGGCAGGGGGCTCTGCCTTTGGCTACACGCTGCTATCGGTGGTTCTGCTATCCAACTTCATGGCAATCCTGTTGCAAGCGCTTTGCGTGCGTCTGGGCGTTGCGGGGCAACGCGATCTGGCACAAGCCTGCCGCGATGCCTATGCGCCTTGGGTCGCACGCGGCCTGTGGGTGATGGCGGAATTTGCCATTATCGCCACCGATCTGGCCGAGGTCATCGGCACCGCCATCGCGTTGAACCTGTTATTTAACATCCCGCTTGAAATAGGCGTGGTTATTACCGCCCTTGATGTGTTCCTGATTCTGTGGCTGCAAGGCAAAGGTTTTCGTAAACTCGAAGCGGTGGTGATTGCCTTGACTGCCGTAATTGCCGCCTGTTTCATCGTGGAAATGATCTATGCGCAACCGGTTCTGGGCGATCTGCTGGCAGGCTTTATCCCGCAAACCGACATCCTGAAAAACCCCAACATGCTGTATCTGGCGCTTGGCATTATCGGGGCCACAGTGATGCCGCATAACCTGTATCTGCACTCTGCCATCATCCAGACCCGTCAGGTTGGCCCGACGGACGCCGACAAACGGTTTGCCATCAAAATGGGCACGATCGACTCGACCATTGCCCTGACATTTGCGTTATTCATCAACGCGGGGATTTTAATTCTGTCAGCCGCCGCGTTCTATACCACAGGCCAAAATGATGTGGCCGAAATCCAGGATGCGTTCCGCCTGCTGGACCCGACCCTTGGCGTTACCTTCGCCGCCGTTTTGTTTGCCGTCGCACTGTTATGCTCGGGCCTGAACTCGACCGTTACCGCTACTCTGGCAGGCCAGATCGTGATGGAGGGCTTTATCCAGATGCGTATGCCCGCATGGGCTAGGCGCCTTGTGACACGGTCAATCGCCATCATCCCCGCCGTCATCGTATCGCTGATATACGGCGAAAGCGGTACTGCAAAACTGCTGGTATTCAGTCAGGTCATTCTAAGCTTCCAGCTGCCGTTTGCCATCATCCCGCTGGTGATGTTCACCTCTGACAAAGTAAAAATGAACGGCCTCGCCGCCCCCAAATGGGTCACCATCCTTGCATGGACCATTGCCGTGGTGGTGATCACGCTGAACATGAAACTGCTATACGACGTCGGCACAGGGGCAGTGACTATATAGGGTTTTATGATGAAGAAATAAAAAAGGGCGCCAATGTCGGCACCCTCTATTCAAGTTGTTAAAGCCAGAAGACGACTTGGTATTTTTAACTAGGCTTCCGCTTCCGGCGAAGGAAACCAAATCCGCCAAGTGCCCCAAACAGAAGCAGTCCGGATGCGGGCAGGGGAACGGGGCTTACGCCGTCACCAATGGCCACGACATCGTCGAACAGGAACCAATGTGAACTAAACGTGCCAGTAAAAATAGCTTCATTCGCAAAGGAAATGCGATGTATGCCGGATAGGCCCGAAACATCAATAGAAATACTACTATAAACGCCAGAGCTCTTGGCCGACCAATAGGACGTTCCGCCTATGCTAAAAGATGCCTCAAAGCCTACATAATTACCGCAGCAACCCTTCAGTTCCGCATCAAACCCGATACTATCAATACCGGTCAGATCTACATCCTGATAGAGCGAGGCAAAGTCACCGGAATTAAAGGAAAATGTGTTAAAGGAATAGATCCTTGCAGCCTCTCCTGCGGGCACGCTACCAACGCCCCAGTATTCAACATTGCGTCCAAATAAACTGCCGTTTCCGTCCAAGCTCCAACCACTAAGGCTACGCCCGTCAAAGGAACCATTTTGGATCACGGCAGCTTGTGCGCTTGCACCCAAGCCCACCATTAACAAAATATAAAAAACAAGTTTCCGCATATTACACCCAATAGTTATTAATAATCCGGTAATAATGCATACACATTCGGTCTAAGTCAAACTTGGCCGCGCGGCTTGCGTACAGTTTAATTGAAATAGAAACGGTCATTGTTGTGAAATTGGAAACAGTCAGTGATCATGTGCGGCATTGTTCACGGGTCACATTGGGTTGCGGGCTTATCTGATAGTTTAGCCATAAATCCCCGTTAGAAACCTTTGTTCAATCCAACCGCTACGGCAGGGGCCAACATAGGGCCGTTCCTGGGTTAGGATTATGCCTATACTGCATGCTTTATCTTGCCCATCGATGATGCCATTCCAACCATCGCGTTCATTACATCCGGAAACTACAAGTCCTGCTTTCAATGTCGCAATTTCAGGGAAATCCACGCCAGGCCCTGCTCTTAATACTGCTCCGCCTGGATTAACTTGCAAGCCAATACTACAGGTGCCGTGGTTCGCATCGGGGTATAGCATGACGGGAATAATTGCACTTTGCTCGACCGGTGTTTGTGCAACCAAAGTGCCAAAAGAAAGTGTTGCAATCGCGGTCGAAATCAACAGTTTTCGCATTCTAGTCCTCTTTTGTATTACATATGGGTTAATACGAAATTAAATGCCTAACAAGCCGGGACATCGCATTACCCCACATAATCCGAGCGGCTTAGGCTATACTTCGCCATCTTTTCATTCAAAGTCCGGCGCGGTAGCTTCAGTTCTTCCATCACCGACTGGATTGATCCTTTGTGACGGCGCATCGTGTTATCAATCAGCATCCGTTCAAACGCCTCCACATGCTCTTTCAGCGGCTTGCCGTCTTCCATCACATCAGGGGTTTCCTGATCGCCATCAGACACCAACAACCCTGAAATAGAATAGCTACCCCGACGGCTTTGCAGCACGGTTCGTTCCGCCAGATTGATCAGCTGGCGGATATTTCCGGGCCAGGGTGCTTGTAGCAGCTTGGCGGCATCCTCTGCCGAAACCTCGGGCTGATCACAGCCGTATTCATCTGCGAAGTTTTCCGCATAGCGCGTGAACAGGGTCAAAATATCCTCCCCGCGTTGCCGCAACGGCGGGGGCGTGATTTGCATGGCTGCCAGCCGGAAATACAGGTCTTGGCGCAGCACATCATCCAGCGCATTGTCGGGGTCGGGTTCATTTGAAATAGCGATGACCCGCAGTTGCGATATATCGCCCCGATCATGCTCTGAAATAGCGTTTAACAGCTTGGCCTGCACCGATGCGGGCAGGCTTTCGATGTCTTCCAGACATAATGTGCCCCCAAGTGATGCTTCCAGAAAAGGGGTTGCATCATCATTGGGGCCAAACAGTCGCTTTGACAGCTCGTCTTCGGTATAGGCCGCACAGTTCACCGTAATAAACCTCTTACCCTGACGTGAACCACAAGCGTGCAGCGCGTGCGCGATCAGGCTTTTACCTGTGCCGGTTTCGCCCGTGATCAGAATATGCCCGTCGGCTTGCGCCAGATCCAGAATGTCTTCGCGCAGGCGTTCCATCACCGGGCTGGAACCAACCAGCTTGCGCAGCAATACTGTGCCATCGGATAATTCACGGCGCAATGTCCGGTTATCCAGCGTCAGGCGGCGGGTTTGCACCGCGCGCTTTGCCAGCTCTGCCATGCGTTCGGGGTCAAACGGCTTTTCCAGAAAGTCATAAGCACCGATGCGCATGGCCTCTACTGCCATTGAGACATCTCCGTGGCCCGTGATCATAATCATCGGCAGGGTGTTGTCGATGCTTTGAATTTTCTTCAAAAACTGGATGCCGTCGATTTCAGGCATGCGGACATCAGAAATAATGATCCCCGGAAAATCCGCATCGATTTCTTTCAATGCATGCACCGCACTTGGATAGGTCACGGTGCGGTAGCCCGACAAGGTTAGCCATTGCGAAATGCTTTCGCGCATGTCCTGTTCATCATCAACGATTGCTATCTTTATCTGCTCGGCCATTTGCCTACTCCGCCGCTTTTATTTCGTCTTGTTTAATCAATGGTAGCTGGAACTCAAACACGGCGCCATGGGGTTTGATATTTCTGGCAAGAAGCCGCCCACCCAAATCATTTGCAATACCCGAGGATATCGCCAGACCCAGACCGACACCGTCACCGGGCTGTTTGGTTGTGTAAAACGGTTCAAACAGATTATCCAGATTTTCAATCCCCGCGCCGTTGTCTTTGATGCTTAGTTTTGCCACGTCTCCCGCGACCAGCAAAATATCAAGGTGGCGGTCACTTTGGACTTTCATCGCATCAATGGCATTGCGCAACAGGTTAACAATGACTTGTTCCAGCCGCACCGCATCACCCATCACCATAACAGGCGATTGCGGCATGGTTTCGGTTATGTCAATTTCAAGCTGGTTCAGCTGCGGAGACATCATTGCAAGACTGCCATGTACGGCTGCGCGCAAGTCAACCGGATGCAGCTCATCGCTGCCTTTGCGGGCGTATGATTTAAGTTGCTTTGTAATCGCACCCATACGCCCGATCAGATCATCTATACGTTGAAAACTGCCAATAGCCTCTTCCGGGCGTTGGCGTTTCAACAGCAGTTTTGCCCCCGCTAAATAGGTGCGCATGGCCGCAAGCGGTTGGTTTAATTCGTGGCTGACCGCCGCCGACATTTCCCCCAATGCCGCCAGTTTTGAACTTTGCGCCAGGCTTTGTTCGGCCACCTGCAAGTTTCGCTCAGCTTCTTCACGTTGTGATATTTCAAGGGTCAACTGGTCATTCAACGCCCGTAATTCGGCGGATTCAGCCTGATATGCAAAAGATTTTTTAAGTGCGCGCTTGGACAGAATGTAAAACATCAGTGCAAACAGCATCGCATAGCCCATAACCTCGAATGCAAGTATGCCGTTCACGCGGGCGCGGATGTTTTCATATGATGCCAGATAGACAATATTCCAGCCCTGAAACGGGACTTTGGCATCAATGCGAAACAGGGGTTGTCCGCGTATGTAGGCATCGGCGACAGAGCCGCTCCATTCACCTGTTGCCCGCAATGCGCGTTCCATTGTTGATAAAACCGGCCTGTTGGACAGGGCTTCGGACAGGGTTTGGTTTTCAAACTGTCGCTCGGTCGAAAGCAAAATAGTGCCTTCGGAGTCTGTCACTATCAATGTGGCGTCATTCTTTGACCAGGTGTTAAAAAGTCCGCCAAGATCAACCTCGACCGCGATAATGCCAACGGTGCGATTGTCGCTTAGCAAACGACGTGAGAAGTAATATGATTGTGCCCCATTGCTGTTTTCAAAATTGGTAAACACAGTATCTTTGGACCGAATGGCCGATACATACACTGGCTTATCGCTTAAAAATTCGCCCAGTTCGGTCCGGTTGCTGGATGCAACTATTCGCCCGTCCTTGTCCAAAAGAAAAATCTCTTTTGTGCCGATATCATTGTGATAACTGATCAGACGCTGGGATGAGGTGGCGAAATCGGACGTGTTCAATGCGGTGATAAGGGTTGTGTCGCGCGATAAAAGCAATGGGACCACTGCACTGCGTTGCAAATCGCTGATAATACGCCCGCTATAAAGCGATAGTTGGCGCTCGGCGTTGGCGCGTGTGGAGTTATCGAAAAGCTGTGTGAAGTATAAGTTGCTAAGCCAGATTACGGCAACTGCGGTCAGAACAAGAAACAGAACACCGATGCGGACAAGCATATTTGACCGGTTAGTATCTGCTGTCGATATAGAAATTTCACGGCCCATAAGCAATGATAGGTGTTGTGGAATGTGCGCTCAAGCTAAATACAGTGTTTCGCTGGTTATTAAGCGGAAACAAGCGTGTTTGCGATGCTTTCGAACAATCTATTACCATCCATACCGCCCAAAGCAGGGTCATTCATGCGCTCGGGGTGGGGCATCATCCCCAAAACACGACGGTTTTCAGATAGAATTCCGGCAATATCATCAACCGAGCCATTGGGATTGTTCACATATGTGTATGCAATCCGGTCATCGCCATGCAATATCTTCAGTGTTTCCGTATCGGCGGTATAGTTGCCGTCATGATGCGCAACAGGGTAGGTGACCACATCACCCAGTTGATGCGCGTTTGTGAAAGCCGAATTTGTTGTTTCTACTTTAAGATCAATATCTTTGCAGATAAACTTAAGGTTTGAATTGCGCATCAGAACACCGGGCAACAGCCCGCTTTCGGTCAGAACCTGAAAGCCGTTGCAAATGCCCACAACAAAGCCGCCCTTATTGGCGAAGTCGATGACAGAGCGCATGATCGGCGAACGTGCGGCAATCGCACCGCAGCGTAGGTAATCACCAAAGGAAAAGCCGCCGGGAATGCCGACAATGTCCAGACCGTCGGGCAGGCTGCTTTCTTTGTGCCAAACCATTTGTGCGCGGCTATTGCCACCGGTGACATTATCAAAGCCAACGGCCATATCGCGGTCGCAATTTGATCCGGGGAATTGTATGACTGCGGCGCGCATTACAGGATTTC
>DAOUQS010000146.1 GCA_030625465.1 Amylibacter sp.
ATCGCTGTTATTTCAAGACCTGACAGATTTCCGATCTTTATGTCAGGCATGGCACTGCGGACTATCGCGGCTAGACCGATAAGCGAAGACGCCACGATAAGCTTTGGCCCGATTTGCAATGCGCGACCAGTATGGCCCAAAGTTGCACGCATTACGACAGATGTTGTCATCCCGCCGATTGCACCAATTCCCAGCAGGTGAAGTCCTGCGGTCTGTGCGCCCAAGCCCAATACGAACAGGCCTATGGGAATGAAACTGTAGGCCACATGCAACATCATAAGAAGCGGGGACCCCAATGTACGGCACCCTTGCCAACGCAGTAAGCGCGCTACATGCAAAGCTGATGCAATCATCAATAACCACCCTGTAAAAGACCCATTCGGGGAAATCACCCATGTGACCAAAGCACCGACACCGGCCAATAAACAAACGGCGTCAAAGCGATTGAATGGAATGGGCAGCTTGCCCGGATTGAACTTAACCAGCCAGTTTCGGGTAAAGCTTGGAATAATTCGCCCGCCGATTAGGGTGATCAGGACAATGATGGCGGCAATACTTAAACGACGGCCATATTCAGAAGAGCCCTGCATTAAAATCTCGGTGTGATATAGGATATTTGCACTAAGCAACATCAACACCGGAAGCACAACTTTCAGATTGCGCCAGTTACGGCCGGCAACGATTTCAATCACGATCATCAGGCAAACCGCTATTAGAAACGCACTGTCAATTGCCATTACCATAAGCGGAGGACAATGCCCGCCAATGCACGCCATTGCCAGACGCCCTGCGATCCACAAACAAATCAGTACGGCCAAAGGCCAGCCCTGAATTGGCATACGCCCTGTCCAGTTTGGAATGGCGGTAAATAAAAACCCGCATATTACAGCCGCCGTATAACCGAACAGCATTTCATGTATATGCCAGTCCACAGATGGAAATGGCCCGTTTAACGTGACAAGCCCCATATAGACAGAAACCCATAACGGAATTACGGCCGCTGCAAATACCAAGGCAAGCAGAAAGAACGGTCTGAAGCCGAAACTCAGTAGGGTCGGCCCAGAATAAACCGTACGTTTTTTTTGTTGCATAATGGGGTCCAATGTAGCCTGCCATTCGAAATATGATCTTTTCAAAATGAATTCTTTGCGCTGCATCAAATTCACCGGCCAATAATCACGACTATGTTTATTTTTTCATCTTGTGTCTATTGACCTGATTGTGGATGTATAAATGACATCTGATATTTAATGGGGTCCTCTATGACACTTTCATCTCGGCGTGCTGCAGATTTTCTGGCTGAAAGGCTTTATCAGGCCGGTTGCCGCCATGCGTTTGGCATGCCGGGTGGCGAAGTCTTGACCGTTATCGACGCTCTGCGAAAGGCTGGCATAAAGTTTACATTGGTCAAGCATGAGAACAGCGCGGGCTTTATGGCCGAGGCGGTTTACCACCGTACCGGTGCGCCCGGCATCCTGGTTGCAACATTGGGGCCGGGTGCGATGAACGGGGTTAATTCCATTGCCAATGCACATCAGGACCGCGTGCCGCTAATCGTGCTGACAGGCTGCGTTGATGAAGAGGAGGCGCTAACCTATACGCATCAGATTATGGATCATCGCGCTGCCTTTGCGCCGATCACAAAAGCAACTTTCTGCCTAACGGCTGACGGGGCTGATATTGTTGCGGATAAAGCGATCGGGATCGCGACCGAAGGGCGGCCCGGCCCTGTCCATATTGATATACCGATATCTGTGGCCGACACACAGGCCGTCCCGTCATCGCCGTGCAGGCGCGTTGCCGCAAGCAAGGTTGCCCCTGCGGACGGGCCTGATCTTGAACAGGCGCGGCGTTGGTTGTCAGCCGCAACCCGTCCGGTGATGATTGTGGGTCTGGACGCGATGAATGATAATGCGGGCGCCGATATTCAAGCGTTTTGCGAAAAGTTCAACATTCCCTTTATCACCACATATAAAGCCAAGGGGATTGTGCCCGAAACGCATTCGCTATGTCTGGGTGCTGCGGGGCTGTCTCCGCTTGCGGATAAAACCTTGGTTCCTTTTGTGAAGTCGGCTGATTTGATTATATGCGCCGGCTATGACCCGATTGAGATGCGCCCGGGATGGCGTGCATTATGGGATCCGGAAACAACAAATGTCATTGATATTATGGCTGAACCCAATCACCACTATATGCATCAAGGAACGCTTAATTTTGTGGCTGATACAGGTGCAAGCCTGCGCGTTATAGCTGCTGAAAATAGCGGCCAGCCTACTTGGATCAACGGGGAAATTGATGCGGTAAAATCAGCATTGCACAAGGCTTTTCCATGGGATGAAAACTGGGGCCCTGCCGCGATTATTGATGTGTGCGCCAAGTGCCTGCCGGACAATACACTGGCAACTGCGGACAGTGGTGCGCACCGGATATTACTGTCCCAGATGTGGACATGCCATGAACCGCGTGGGCTGGTACAATCATCTGGATTTTGCACGATGGGTTGTGCTGTTCCCTTGGCAATGGGGACAAAGATTGCCTCGCCTGATCGACCGGTCATTTCGTTTTCGGGGGATGCCGGATTTTTGATGGTGGCTGGTGAGCTTGCCACAGCGGCAGAGCAAAACATAAAGCCGATATTTCTTGTATTTGTTGACGCAAGCCTTGCATTGATCGAGCTGAAACAAAGACAACGGCAAATGAAAAATCACGCAGTGGAATTCGGACTGCACGATTATGGCGCGATTGCACGCGCATTTGGCGGGGCAGGTTATACGGTGTCTTCAAGATTGGAATTGCAAGCCGCCCTGAAAGATGCGCTTAGTGCGGATACGTTCACATTGATTGCCGCGACCATTGAACGTGGGTCTTATGATGGGCGCTTTTAGATAGGATATACTGATGACCGGAGCACTTGATGGATTGATCGTCCTTGACCTTTCACGCATCTTGGCAGGGCCAACCGCCACACAGATGCTGGGCGATCTTGGGGCGACAATCCTGAAAATCGAAAACCCGAAATCCGGTGGTGATGACACGCGTGCTTGGGGGCCGAATTATGCGGTTGATGCGGACGGAAACAATACTGATTTAAGTGCCTATTTTATGTGTGCCAACCGCAATAAAAAATCCATAGCGGTTGATATCGCAACAACCGAAGGCCAAGACATTATTCGCAAACTGGCGGCGCGCGCCGATATTGTGGTTGAAAACTTTAAACCGGGCGGTCTGGCAAAATACGGGCTGGATCATACCGCAATGATGAAGGCACATCCTGAACTGGTCTATTGCTCGATCTCCGGATTTGGCCAAACCGGGCCAAATTCCGACAAACCGGGTTATGATCTGATGGCGCAGGGATACGGCGGAATTATGAGTTTGACCGGTGATGTGGACGGGCCGCCTATGAAGGTCGGCGTCGGTATCGCCGATGTGATGTGCGGGATGTATGCCACCATCGGTATTCTGGCCGCACTTCGCCACCGTGAACGCACTGGCGAAGGCCAGCATATAGATGTGGCCCTGGTGGACACGCAAATGGCGTGGCTGATTAATGAGGGCACGAATTTTCTGACATCGGGGAAGCTGCCTGCGCGCCACGGCAACGGGCATCCCAATATCGTGCCCTATAGTGTGTTTCCGGCCTCTGACGGTCACGTCATCATTGCCGTGGGGAACGACGCGCAATTCAAACGGTTCTGCGATTTTTTGAATAAACCGGATTTGCCCGAAGATGCGAAGTTTGCAACAAATGTAGCCCGTATCGAAAACCGTATGGAATTGATGACAATTATTAACGCGGTACTTGAGCAGGTTAAAATGGCGGATATCATTGCAGGGCTTGAGACGGTTAAAGTTCCTGTTGGCCCGATTAACACCGTCGAAGGCGCATTATGTTCCGGTCAGGCAAAGGCACGGGAAATGGTGGTTGAAATGACAAATGAAAATGTCAAAGACGGTGCCGTTTCAGTGCTTGGAAATCCGCTAAACCTTTCGCGTACCCCCGTCACATACCGCCATCCGCCGCCCATGTTCGGGCAGGATACCAACCAGGTTCTAAATGACTATATTTATAAACATGATGAAAATAAGGAAGTTTAATATGTATCGCTTTTTGATAATTGCAGTATTAAGTCTAGCGCCGGTTTTGGCCAGCGCACAATCCATAAGCCCGCGTGAAGGCTGGTTTGTTTTTCCGACACAATATAGTTTCAAAGAGCTTGTGGACCGCACCCGCGCATCAATAAAAAAGGCCCCGATTGCAATTGTGTCGCAAGCCAGCGCATCAAGTGGTGCGCATAATCAGGGTTTTGAAATACCGGGAAATCGCGTGATAGGTGTTTTCCGCAACGATTATGCCCGCAGAATGCTGGCCGCATCCGTGGTGTCCGGCATTGAGGCACCAATACGGATATATTTAACCGAGAACGAAGATAAGACGGCAACATTATCATATAAAACGCCATCAACAGTATTTGCACCCTATATGGATCAAGGTGGTGCAGACCTACAGGCGCTTGCCGAAGAACTGGATGCAATTTTCCTTGGGATAGCGCGCTCGGTTGCTTCGGACTTTTGATCCGGTGCGGTTTCCACGCCTCGCCCTTCTTGTGGCAGGGTTTGTAAAAACCACAACTTGTTGATTATTGTCGTATTTGGTCAATTCGCCGTTATCAAGGGTTACAATGTGTTCTTATTTAATTGCGTACGGATTATATAACTTAACAGTAAGTTTATATTGTTAAGGAATAATCCAAATGCTGACCGATATCTTTGGTAACGACGTTTCACTTGAAACAACCCAGGCGCTTGAAAGCTGGAACAAGATGCAGCTTGGATTTCTGGCCCATGCCGCAGTAACACCCACACACTTGATGGACGTGTTAACGCGCGAGCCGAATTTTGCCTTTGGCCATGCGGTCAAAGGGCTGTTTTACATGATGCTTGGGCGCAAAGAGCTGGTGCAAACAGCAACCGAGGCGCAATCCGCTGCCCGCAATGCACTTAAAGCCGCACCATCTACTTTGCGCGAGCGCGGATTTGTGGATGCCCTTGGCCTATGGCTGGCAGGCTACCCCACCGCTGCACGTGATCGTATCGAAGATATATTATTGCAGCATCCGCATGACAGTCTGGCAATGAAAATATCCCACGCAATATCGTTTATTCTTGGGGACGCCGGCCAAATGCGCCGCTCGATTGAACATGTTTTGCCCGCTTATGATGAAAATCATGCGGGACGTGGCTACTTAATGGGTTGCTATGCTTTTGCTTTGGAAGAAGCCGGCGAATATAGCCAGGCCGAAATTGCCGGCCGCAAGGGCATGTTGCAGGCACCGGATGATGCATGGGGCCTGCATGCGGTGGCGCATGTTTATGACATGACAGGAAACACAAAGGCCGGTCTGGA
>DAOUQS010000101.1 GCA_030625465.1 Amylibacter sp.
CCTTCGCTATTGGCGCTTTCCAGTCGCATTTCACCACGGTATTGCGCGCCCCAGCTCCAGTCTTTGTGCCGTGCGGTATAGGTGATGCCGGGCAGGAAATCATACGTCCCCGTGCCCAACTGCGCACCGTAAGCAAGCCGCATATTCGGGGTCGCCCCACTGGGTGCCAACATGGTTCCACGCTGGTCTATCGCCCCTGTCGGCACACTTAGTCCGAACTTCAAATGCACATGATGGGTTTTGTCATCATAAAGCCTGTATTGCCCGGCCAGTTTAAGGTCTCCAAACCCCGAAGACTTAACTGTGGATGTCCCCAGAACCGTTGTGCCGGTGCCCCCGGCATAGGTCACCATATCCATGGTTTTATCGAAATATCCGATCATCGCCATCAGGTTAAAGTCATCGCTTGGGGCATACATCGCACCAAACATGTGCATGTTTGAGACCATTTCAGTCGGCACAATACGCAATGTCGGCGGTTGGGAACCCATGCCGAAATACGGGTTCGGAATGGTGGTGGCAATCGTATCGGCCGAGATGTTGTCAGTGCCGTTTATATTACCCGACATGCCCATTTGCATAAAGCGGTAGGACAACATCCATTCGCCCTTTTTATGCATGTGCTTGCCCATCAGACCAACCGGCGCGCGCCCGCCAGCATGATGGCCGCCCATCATTGATTTAGGCATATTGCCAACGGTCATACCGTTCATCATCGTCCCCATATGCATGTTGCTTTCAGCCCATACACCGGTTGCATATGTGGTTGATATTATGGCGGATAAAGTGAGTGCCAAGCGTGATCTGGCCCCACGCGTTTTATGTGTGGTTTTGTGGTTCATTATATTCAAAGCCTTTTGAATGTTGATACAGAATTGCCCGTGGGAAGCCGCAAAAGGCGTACCCGAAAGGCAGTTTTACATTTTTAAAAATCAGGCTTGGAAAGGCGGATCAAGACAGTTCAAATTGTCAGGACGCCGGTCTGTGGTTGGAATGACCTCGACAGGTGTTTCAAACAGATCTTTGCTGGTCGGTGCAAAGACGAAATCATTACTTTCGGGCAAGGCCAGACCCATATTGGCCGCCGCCGTACACAAAGGACAGCGCACACCTTGCACTGGTGTATTTTCGTCGTCGACGGGAACGCCGCTTTCATCCAGCGTAACATGGCGGATGCCGTCCACAGTGCAAAGCACCACAATGCGACGATCACCGGTATCAGCCATCGCCCCCATAGGCCCGTGCAATGCCATCATAACCCCCTGAACGATAAGACATACCGCCAGAATAAAAGCCATGAAGCGGCCTTTGCCTATGATGCTTGGGAAACCCACGAAACCTGTCTAAAACATGTCGGGCAAACACACCAATCGCAGAATTGTCGCAGCTTGGCGCGCTTGCAAATAGAACACTATTGACGGCACGCACCAAACCCCCGATATTTCGGGAAAACCGCGCCAGAGGTACAGGGCTAATGGGCCCTGACCCTAAAATCGCCTGAATTAAGACGGGAAGCAAGCATGACTGAAACCATCACAATCACCCGCCCTGACGACTGGCATCTACATTTGCGTGATGATGCCATGTTACAAGCGGTGTTGCCAGAAACCGCGCGGCACTTCGGGCGGGCAATCATCATGCCCAACTTGGTGCCACCCGTGGTAACCGCCGCTGATGCCGCCGCGTATCGGGACCGTATTCTGGCCGCACTACCCAAAAACGCGGCCTTCCAGCCGCTTATGACACTTTACCTGACAGACCATACCGACCCTGTGGATCTGGCCGCCGCCTATGCGGATGGCTTGATCACGGCGGTAAAACTATACCCCGCAGGGGCCACCACCAATTCGGCCTTTGGTGTCACGGACATCAAACACGTAATGCCCGTGCTGGAAAAAATGGCCGCGATCGGTTGTCCCTTGTGTATCCACGGTGAGGTGACGGGTGCGGATATCGACATTTTCGACCGCGAAGCGGTGTTTATCGACACGGTACTGGATCCGCTGCGCCGCGCCTTGCCTGAACTGAAGATCATTTCGGAACATATCACCACCAAGAACGGCGTGGACTATGTGATGTCGGCAGATCAAAATCTGGCGGCAACGATCACCACGCACCATCTGATTATCAACCGTAATCATATCTTTGTCGGCGGCATCAAACCACATTATTTCTGCCTGCCGATTGCCAAGCGCGAACATCATCGCCTTGCCCTGCGTAAAGCCGCGACAAGTGGCGATGCACGGTTTTTTCTGGGAACAGACAGCGCGCCGCATACCGACCCGAACAAGGAAAGCGCCTGTGGTTGTGCCGGGGTTTTTTCCGCCACAAATACAATGTCCTGCCTTGCCCATGTGTTCGAACAGGACGGCGCACTGGACCAGCTAGAGGCGTTCACCTCGCTTAATGGCCCCGCTTATTACGGGGTAGCACCGAACCGTGACACCCTGACACTGGTCAAGTCGACAACGCCGGTGGATTACCCGACCAGCATCGAAACCCGCGATGGCCCCGTTACGGTGTTTGATCCGGGCTATCCGCTGCATTGGCGTGTGGTTTAAAACGCATTTCACCTAAAAAAACCCGACTGCAATGCAGCCGGGCCAGTTTCACCTGAAATTACGGTCTGGACCTTGGAGGGGCTTGGACCGAGAGGCAGTTATGTAAAGCTTCAAATTCAGTCTACCAAAGTTTAAAGACCCTATATGATCACAACCGAAAACTTCACCTGTAATGTCACTTCCGACATTGCACATAATCAGATCTGCGAATCGTTGCTTTACACCAACTGTATAGCATAGATTGTGGTTGATATAAAGTTATCCACATGATGTTGTGGATAGTTCCGCATAGCCCACCGTTGAAAACGCATACAATTTTTCTGCATTTCTCTGTATTTTTCGGCACCAAACATGGTATTTTTTCTAAAAACACACACCTGTTGCTATAATATCCACAGGCTATCCACAGGATTTCCCGATTGCGGAAATCTAATCTTTCAACGTATAACATTCCCTATCGGGGAACATAAAAACAGGCAGTATCGCAGCAGTGAAAGATAACAACGACAACAATCAGGCGGAAGCTCAATCGTCACCGCATAATATCGAAGCCGAGCAAGCCCTGTTGGGGGCTTTGCTGGTCAATAATGATGTCTATGACCGCGTTGCCTCGATTGTGAACGAAGTGCATTTCTTTGATCCGGTTCACGGACGCATTTACGAAATAGCCGCCCAGCGCATTCAAAAGAACGCCTTGGCGTCACCCGTGACATTGAAAGCGTTCATGGAAGACGACGAAGGCTTGGCCGAACTTGGCGGTCCGGCTTATCTTGCACGTCTTGCCGGGGCATCGGTTTCGGTGTTTGCCGCGCGCGATTATGCCCAGATGATCTATGATCTGGCGATTCGGCGCGATCTGATGGCCATCGGCGAAGAAATTACCGATAAGGCCCAGCGTATGGAGGTCAGCAATGAACCGTCCGAACAGATCGTAGAGGCCGAACAACAGCTTTATGCTCTATCCGAACAAGGCCAGGTCGACAGTGGCTTTCAAAGTTTTCTGAAAGCCGTAACCGATGCGGTGAATGTCGCCAACGCCGCGTATCAACGTGATGGCGGCATGGCGGGAACCTCGACCGGTTTGAACGATATGGATAAAACGCTGGGCGGCTTGCACCCGTCCGATTTGCTGATCCTGGCAGGACGGCCTTCGATGGGGAAAACCGCGTTAGCCACGAATATCGCTTATAATATTGCAAAAAACTACAAAAAAGGCACAAAACCCGATGGTTCTATCGGGGCCGTACAGGGCGGCGTTGTCGGGTTTTATTCGCTGGAGATGTCATCGGAACAGCTGGCATCGCGTATTTTGTCGGAAGCCGCAGAAATCGAATCCCAGCGCATCCGTAGTGGTGATATGTCCGAAGAAGAGTTTCGCCGTCTGGTGGAAGCCGCCAAAACCCTTGAAAGCTGCCCCTTGTTTATCGACGACACTGCCGCCTTGCCGATCAGCCAACTGGCCGCACGCGCGCGCCGCTTGAAACGTACCCACGGGCTGGATGTTTTGATCATAGATTATTTGCAACTGGTGCGCCCCGCATCCGCAAAAGACAGCCGGGTCAACGAAGTGTCCGAGATTACCCAAGGCCTGAAAGCCATCGCGAAAGAGCTGAATATACCGGTGATCGCCCTGTCACAGCTTTCACGCCAAGTGGAAAACCGCGAAGACAAACGCCCGCAACTGTCGGATTTGCGCGAGTCTGGGTCAATCGAGCAGGATGCCGACATCGTGATGTTCGTGTATCGTGGCGAGTATTACAAAGAACGCGAAAAACCCGCCGATCACGAGGCTGACAAAATGATGACATGGCAGGCCGAAATGGAAGAACTGCACGGCAAGGCCGAAGTCATTATCGGCAAGCAACGCCACGGCCCTATCGGCACGGTCTCACTGGCATTCGAGGGGCGCTACACGCGCTTCACCGACCTTGCACCATCGCGTTATGGCCGCCCAGACGATCAGGAATTTTAGCCCCCAAGACACGGCTATGACCATAGACGCGGAAAGGATCTGCCGATGACCGCTACAACCCTAAGCATTGACCTGAACGCCATTGTCGCCAACTGGCGGGCTTTGGACGCGCTGTCTGCGGCAACGGTTGAAACATCCGCAGTGGTCAAGGCGGATGGCTATGGTTTGGGTGCGGGCCCTGTTGCGGCGGCTTTGGCAAAGGCGGGCGCACGCAGTTTCTTCGTGGCCTTGGCAGAAGAGGGCGTGGCGGTACGCAAGGCGGTTGGCAACGCCCCCGCGATTTATGTGTTTTCGGGACTTGTGCAAAACGATGCCCTATTGATGCGGGATTATAATCTGATCCCGCTTCTGAACTCGGCCAAACAACTGGTCAAATTGCGTATGCAAGCGCCAGACTTGGCATATGGTGTGCAAATAGATACCGGCATGAGCCGCTTGGGCATGGAGCTGTCCGAATTCATTATGGTACGTGATAAAATCGCCAAAGCGGATCTAATCATCAGTCATCTGGCATGTGCGGATGAACCTGACCACGCACAAAATGCACAACAATTACACAACTTTAATGCGATGACACGCGGGGTGTCTATACGCCGTTCCCTGTCTGCCACGGGTGGTATTTTACTGGGGGCGGATTACCATTTTGATCTGGTGCGCCCCGGCATCGGCCTATACGGGGCCGCACCGTTCAAGGATGCGACCCCCGTTATAAATATTTCCATCCCTGTCATCCAGACCCGCAAAATCGCCGCAGGCCAGACCGTGGGTTATGCCGCCCTTTGGACCGCAAAACGCCCATCAAAGATCGCCACACTGGCGGCGGGTTATGCCGACGGCTTGATCCGCGCCATGGGTGATGGTGGGCTAATGGTCTGGGCCGGCAACACGCCTTGCCCGATTGTGGGCCGTGTTTCCATGGATCTGATCACGGTGGATATCACCGATCTGGACCGTGTGCCCGACCATATGGAAATCATTAATGCGCATCAGGGCGTCGATCATGTGGCCAAAGCGGCCGGTACAATCGGATACGAAATACTGACAAGCCTTGGCGCGCGCTACAAACGGGACTATAGAGGCGGATAATGATGATAATACAGGCAATTGACGGGGTTTTGACCCGGATCGGGAAATCGACACTGGCGATGTGTGAAAGCATCGGGCAGTTGGTGATTTTTACTGTGATTGCGGTCAGCCATGTATTTCGCCCGCCGTTCTATTTGAACGCATTCGGGCGCCAGCTAATGACCATCGGCTTTTATTCACTGCCTGTTGTCGGACTGACCGCCCTTTTCACCGGCGGCGCATTGGCCTTGCAGATTTATTCGGGCGGCTCACGCTTCAGTGCCGAAGCGGTCGTGCCTTCTATCGTGGCAATTGCCATGGTGCGCGAACTGGGCCCTGTGCTGGGCGGTTTAATGGTCGCAGGTCGGGTTTCGACCTCGATCGCGGCTGAGCTTGGCACCATGCGGGTGACCGAACAGATCGACGCACTAACGACGCTTTCCACCAACCCGATGAAATATCTGGTTGCCCCGCGTTTGGCCGCCGCCACAATAACAATGCCCATTCTGGTCTTTATCGGTGACACCATCGGGATCATGGGCGGCTTTATGGTCGGCACCGGACGGCTGGGCTTTAACCAGTCGACCTACCTGCACAATACATGGGATTTTCTGGAGTATGACGATATAATATCCGGTCTGGTCAAAGCCGCCGTCTTTGGCTTCATCATCGCCCTGATCGGTTGTTACAGCGGCTATCATTCCGGTCGCGGGGCACAAGGTGTCGGCAATGCCACGAAATCCGCTGTTGTTACCGCCTCCGTGCTGATCTTTGCCTCTAACTACCTGTTAACGGAAATGTTCTTTTAATCATGATCAAGATCGAAAACCTGCATAAGGCCTTTGGTGCCAATAAAGTTCTGACCGGCATTGATATGTCCATCGGCAAGGGCCGCTCGATGGTAATTATTGGCGGTTCCGGCACCGGTAAATCCGTGCTGTTGAAGTGTATTTTAGGGCTGATCACACCGGATTCCGGAACGATTTCTGTGAACGGCGTTGATCCGAACACCAAAGAGCGCAAAGCGTTTCTGGACCAGTTCGGCATGTTGTTTCAAGGGGGTGCGTTGTTTGACAGCCTGCCGGTCTGGCAAAATATCTCATTTCGTTTGTTGCAAGGCAAACGGCGTTTATCAAATACGGATGCCCACGCGCTGGCAGTGGAAAAGCTGCGCCGTGTCGGGTTGAAGCCAGAGGTCGCCGATCTGTTCCCCGCAGAGCTGTCGGGTGGCATGCAAAAACGCGTAGGGCTAGCACGTGCCATCGCCGCCGACCCGCAGATCATTTTCTTTGATGAACCCACGGCAGGGCTGGACCCTATTATGGCCGGTGTAATTAACCAACTGATCCGCGAGATCGTGGATGAGATGGGTGCCACCGCCATGACCATCACCCACGACATGAGCACGGTGCGCACCGTCGCCGACGAAGTCGCGATGATCCATGAGGGCATCGTACAATGGTCGGGGCCTGTGGGCGATATCGACGAAAG
>DAOUQS010000098.1 GCA_030625465.1 Amylibacter sp.
GGGATATACATCGCAAAACAAGATAACCCCATCAAGATAACAAAAAACGGAAAGTCCTCTATCCATTTCATAGCGTTAGAAAAAATCTACTTGGACTTGAAACAGCGTTTCGACTTTTGCCACATCCCCTGACAGGCAAAAAATCACAACCGTATCGCCATCTTCAATTTTGGTATCCCCGTCGGGGCGAATAACATCGTCGCCCTTTTGCACAGCACCCAATAGCGCACCTTCAGGGAAATCTATGTCACGTACTTTCATACCGGCAATGGGCGAGCTGTCCAGAACCTGCGCTTCGATAACTTCCGCTTCGGCATCCCCGATGGAATAAACCTCTTTAACCCGTCCGTGGCGAATATGGCGCAGGATAGAGGATACCGTGGTTGCCCGGGGGTTGATAAACGCATCAATTCCCAATGCGTCTTTCAGTTCGGTCAATGTCGGGTCATTTACCAGCGCAACAGTCATCGGCACGCCTTCGGCTTTGGCACGCGCACAGCCCAGCAGGTTGGTTTTATCGTCCGAGGTCAGTGCAAGCACCGCATCAGCCTGTCCGATATTAGCTTCGTGCAACATCTCCATATCCAGACCATCGCCGTGTAAAACGATTGTACGGACAAGCGCATCTGCGGCACGTTCAGCACATTCACGATCCTTTTCGATCATTTTCATGCGGATACGGTCGCCATTTTGTTCAAGCGTCCTTGCAACGCGCAAGCCCACGTTTCCGCCACCCAGAATGATAATACGTTCACGTTTTTTGACGGTTTTCCCGAATATTTCCAACCCACGAGACAGATCTTCACTGTGTAAAATGATATAGATCTGGTCACCGGCAAATAACTGATCATCCGCAATTGGCGTAAACAGGCGGCCCTTGCGACGGATACCGACCACAACAGCGCGCAGGGTTGAAAACAGTTCCGATAGCTGGCGCAATGGCGTGTGCAGAACCGGGCAATCCTCATCCAGCTCAATTCCGATCAACTTGGCTTTGCCCTCCAGAAACGGTTCCGTATCAAACGTACTTGGCGATTCGATCTGTTGCAGCGCGGTTTTGGCTACTTCCAGCTCTGGTGATATCACCACATCTATCGGCAAGTGGTCACTTTGATACAGGTCTGAATAAATCACATCCAGATAGGATTGTGCCCGCAAGCGCGCAATTTTGCGCGGGATCGAAAAAACCGAGTGGGCAACCTGGCAAGTCACCATATTAACTTCGTCTGAAAATGTCGCCGCAATGATCATATCCGCGTCATTTGCGCCAGCACGGGCCAGAACATCCGGATAAGATGCAAAACCGGTGACACCGCCAACATCAAGTGTATCCGTGGCTCGGGCAACAAGTTCGGCATTGTTATCGACCACAGTCACATCATTTCTCTCTGATGACAGATGGCGGGCAATTTGCCAGCCAACCTGACCAGCACCACATATGATGACCTTCATACCGGTCTCCTGACTAATGCGCTGATTTGTGTGCGCAATCGTGATTTAGTCGCAAATTCGTAGCCATAGGTCAATATTTATCCTTTGCTTATAACATCATCAATTTCAGCAACCCGCGCACCGGACTTATTGGTTGTTATGACATTTAGAGATTTCAGTTTACGGTGCAAAGCCGAGCGTTCCATACCGACAAAGTTTGCGGTTTTGGATATATTCCCCCCGAACCGGTTGATCTGGGCCATCAGATAATCACGCTCGAACATCTCGCGAGCTTCGCGTAGCGGCAGCATTGCAAATGATTTCTGCGCCGGGCCTTCGTTATTTTCCTCGGTAATATTATTGGGTAATTCACCGGGGTCTATATCACCGGTTTCAGCCCCGAGGATCAGCACACGTTCAATAATATTGCGTAATTGCCGTATGTTCCCCGGCCAGGACATGGTTTGCAGCAATGCAATTGTATCACCCGACAGGTTGCGCAATGGCAAGCCCTGTGTCTTGTGAAGCTCATCGACAAAATGGGGCGCGATAAGTGGAATATCCTCGCGGCGATCCTCTAGGGACGGCACTTCAATCGGAACAACATTCAGACGATGATACAGTTCTTCGCGAAACGCGCCTTGATCAATTTCCAGGCGCAAATCCTTGTTAGTGGCGGAAACCACGCGCATATCGACACGCACTTGATCGGTGCCGCCAACACGGGTGAATTGTTGGTCAACCAGCACCCGCAATATTTTGGACTGTGTGCCACTGGGCATATCTGCGACTTCGTCAAAGAACACAAATCCCCCGTGGGCCTGTTCCAGCAATCCGGGTTCATGGCCACGCTCAAGGCTTTCGCGGCCAAACAACACTTCTTCCATACGTTCGGGTTCGATCGTGGCCGAATTAACCGAGATGAACGGCGCGTTCGCCCGATCAGAATTCGCGTGGATGTAGCGTGCGGCCACCTCTTTTCCCGCGCCCGATGGTCCGGTCAGCATAACACGGGCATTGGTTTTCAGAACCTTGTCCAGTTGTGATTTCAAGGCTTTGAAAATCGGGCTGTCACCGATCATTGTCGAGGATGTAATGTCGCGGACTTTCAGGGCTGCATTTTCACGACGCAGGCGCGACGTTTCCATAGCACGCGAAATAACAACCATCAGCTGGTCAATATTAAACGGCTTTTGAATAAAGTCGTAAGCCCCCTGTTTGATCGCGGCGACTGCAATTTCAATATTGCCGTGCCCCGAAATAATAACAATCGGAATGTCGGGATTGTCACGACGAACGGCCTTCAGAATATCGATGCCGTCCAGCTTGCTTTCTTTCAGCCATATATCAAGAATAATCAAATCAGGGGCTTCAGTATTTATCGCACTGAATGTTTCATCGGAATTCGCAGCCATACGGGTTGAATAACCTTCATCAACCAGAATATCCGACACCAATTCGCGAATGTCTTTTTCGTCATCTACTACTAAAATATCGCCCATACTGCTTCCTTTTACGGTTATGCCACTTTTGTTTTTATGTGGTCTTTTTGTGCGGTGTTGATAACCGGTAATGTGATGCGTGCCATCGCACCCACATGCTTGTTACCTTTGAATTTCGGCGCATCGACTAATTCCAATGTGCCGCCATGTTCTTCGATAATCTTCTTGACGATTGACAGGCCCAGCCCGGTGCCGTTTTCACGGTTGGTGACATAAGGTTCAAACAAACGGGATCGTTGTTCCTTGGGTAGGCCAATGCCGTTATCTTGAATGCGAATGACCGTGGCCTTGTCTTTTGTATTCACAAGCACACGGATTTCCGGTGCGTAATCATCCGTGCCATGTTCTTGGATATAGCTGTCAATTGCCTCGCCTGCATTCTTGATCAGGTTTGTCAGCGCTTGCGAGATCATCGTGCTGTCAATCTCTGTCAGTATAGATTTACGGTTATTTTTTAGTTTAATATCAATATCTTCACGTGCATTTTGCTGCAATAGAACCGCGTCGTCAATAAGCCCCGACAGGTTCTCTTTGCGTTTTTCGGGTTCGGGCATACGGGCGAATTTCGAGAACTCGTCAACGATGCGGCGCAGATCGTTTGTCTGGCGAATAATCACGCCTGTGTATTGCTCAAGCATATCAGCCTGGTCCCCGACCAAAGGTGCGAATTTGCGGGCCATACGTTCCGCCGATAATTGGATCGGGGTCAACGGGTTCTTGATTTCATGCGCAATGCGCCGCGCAACATCACCCCATGCGGCCATGCGTTGTGCCGACACCAGATCGGTAACATCGTCAAAGGTCACAACGTAACCTTCCAGTGTTTCGCCGTCCGTGACACGCGCGGTAATACGCACCAGTAAAACTTCCGCGTTCCCGGCACGCGTTAAATTGATTTCATCCTGACGGGTTGAAACCTCTTTATCTTGTGCTTGCGAAAATAGTTTTGAAAACTCCGGCACCACCGTGGACAAGTCTTGCCCCATGGCCTTGTCTTTATTGATCTCCAGTATTTTTGAGGCCGCGACATTCAGCACCTCTATCTGGCCTTCGGGGTTCAAACCAATCACACCCGTGGTGACACCGGCCAGCACACTGTCAAACAGGCGGCGGCGTTTTTCCGTGCGTTCATTGGCCTCGATCAAATCATCACGCTGGCGTTTCACCTGTTGGGTCATGCGGTTGAATATCCGGCCCAGCATGGCAATTTCGTCATCACCGCTTTCTTCTTTGACCCGCACGGTCAGATCCCCTGCCCCGACACGTTGTGCCGCACCGGCCAGCTTACCGACAGGACGCGCAAGACGTTCGGCGAACCACAACCCCAGCCAAATTGCGGAAAGAATAACAAAGAAAGCAAAGCCAAGGTAAATCAGGCCCAGATCAAAGAACAACCGGCCACGTTCACTTTCAAGCTGGTTATAAAGCGTCGCGGTTTCTTTGGTTTCATCCAGCAGCGTTAAAATTTCCCCGTCTACGGAACGGGCAACCAGCAAATAATGATCCAGATAGTTCGACAGCCTGACAAGCGCACGAAATTCGTTATTCTGCCAGTCCTGGATAATGGCCGTTACGCCATCGTCTGCTAAGGAAAAATCCACATCCGAGGGCACTTCAAAATCGAAAAGATAGCTTCTGTCGCCACGCGCAATTAAAACCGCACTGCTGTTGATAACATATGCCTCTTTTAGCCCGCGCTGAATTAAGGATTGACCCTTGATCACAGCATCACGGATTTCGCCGGTATCCAGTAACGGATTACGGCGTTTTTGCTGCATCAGGTAATTACTTAGAAAGCCAACATCTTCAATCAGGTCATTGCGCTGTTCGGCCTCATAGGCTTCGGCGGCGGATAATGATGATCCCACCGCATCGCGCACCCGCTCGGAAAACCAGCCTTCAAGGCCGATATTCAGTGTCACCGTTGCAAAGACAGCAACCAGAACTGTGGGGGTGAAAGCAACGAATGCAAAAACCGCGCTAAGGCGCATGTGCAATCTTGATCCCGCAGATTTCGCCCGTCTGGCCGCGACCATCTGCATGATGCGTTGGGCGACCAAAGCAACAATTAACAAAACGTAAACGAAATCGGCTAGGAATATACCGCGCAACAAGCCCGGTGTAATGCTGTTACCCAAACGGTTCAGAACCAGAACCGTCATGAATAAAAGTAGCGGCCCCAGGGCCACCAAAACAAACGTCAAAACGCTTTGAACCCGCCGACGCTTGCGCCACCGGTTGAAGTTGTTGAATGCCGATGTAAGTGGAAACTTTCTCATGCTGCCCGAGTCGTTCCATTATTGTTACTGTGGCAGTTTTACATCATTTTCTTAGTGCGTGTCACCTTAATATCGAGGTCACTTATCTTTTTTCGCAATGTATTTCGGTTTATTCCCAATAATTCGGCAGTTTTTATCTGATTTCCGCGTGTTGCCGACAATGTTAGCGCAATTAGCGGTAATTCCACCTCGCGCAGGATTCGGTTATAAAGACCGGGTGGCGGTAATTCATCGCCATGCAAATCGAAGTAGCGCTTCAAATGTATTTCAATGGCGGACGACAGGCGATCATCGCCCAAAGACACGGTTTCCGGTACGGATTTCGGCATCTGTTTCAAGCTATCTTCAACCAACTGTGTTGTGATCTGGTCCTCAGGACATAGTATAGAGACACGCAATACAAAGTTTTCCAGCTCACGGACATTGCCGGGCCAGAAGGCCGTGCGCATATGTTCCAATGCTTTGCCGGAAATTGTTTTCAGGGGCTGGCCTTGCGCGGCAAACTTTTGCAAAAAATGCAAAGTCAGCTCTGAAATGTCATCCATGCGGTCGCGCAAAGGCGGCAAGGTCATCGGCATAACGCTGAGCCGGTAAAACAGATCCTCGCGAAACATCCCCTCGTTGATCAAATCAGGCAGCGACTTTTGCGTCGATGAAATAAACCGCAGGTTCTTGTCCACAATAATCGGGGTTTGCATCATATCCAGCAACCGAAGCTGGGCATCCATGGGCATTTCCGCGATCTCATCCAGATATATGGTAGAGCCTTTGGGCGTCTGGTTCTCATCCTGCAAAATCCGGCTGATCCGGTCAGCCGTGGCCGAGGCCGCGTGTATTGTCACAAATGCCGCCGCGCGGCGGTGTCCCAGGTCATGTAATGTCGTGGCCAGCAGGTTTTTACCGGTCCCGCTTTGCCCTGAAATCATTACGTTCAAATCCGTATTCAGAACCCGCGCAACAACCCTGTAAACATCCTGCATCGCAGGCGAGCTGCCAATAAGTGGCAGGTTTTGCGGCCCACCGTCGCCGGAAACAACCGGCTTTGCCGGCATCGTAGAATGACTTAAAGCGCGGCTTATTTTTGTCAGAAGTTCCTTTAAATCAAAGGGCTTGGGTAGGTAATCATAAGCACCCAGTTCAGACGCTTTAATCGCTGTCATCACCGTGTTTTGGGCGGATATTATAATAACCGGCAAATCAGGGCGTTTTTTGTGGATTTGCGGCAACAGGTCCAAACCATTACCGTCGGGCATCATAACATCCGAAATGACCACATCGCCCTCACCTTCTTCGACCCATCGCCAAAGCGTGGCAATGTTACTGGTCGCGCGAACCTTACATCCCGCACGCGTCAACGCTTGGGTCAGAACGGTACGGATCGTGCGATCATCATCAGCAACAATTACGGTTCCATCCATCAGTTAAATCTCCTTGCTTTTGCGCCAAATCGGTAGGCGTACACAAAAACTGGTGCGCCCATCCGCATGACTGCATTCAACCATCCCGCCATGCGCCGCGATAATCTTTGAAACCAACGACAAGCCCAACCCGGTCCCGTTCGATTTGGACGTAACAAACGGGTCAAAAATATCCGCAATCAGATTGTCAGGCACACCGCAGCCATTATCTATGATCTCTATTTTCAAAGGCAGGTTTTGGGATTTATGCCCTTGCATCACCAGCTTGACACCAGAGTTGTAGGACGTGCGCATCTTAATTGTTCCGCGTTTTTCACCTATCGCTTCGGCTGCATTTTTTATAAGGTTTTGAAAGACTTGCAGTAATTGATCCGCATCCCCCGACACATCCGGCAAAGACGGATCATAGTCTACAGTAAACACGATATCGGCACCATACCCCGCCTGTGCCGCACGTTGTGCCCGATCCAGTATGTCATGTATATTCACAGGCTTTACATTCATCGGCCGCTGGTCGCCAAAATGTTCCACACGGTCCACAAGCTGGCCAATACG
>DAOUQS010000365.1 GCA_030625465.1 Amylibacter sp.
TGATCCAAAGAATTCGAAGTTTGCAACACACCGCGACGGGGGATAACCCCGCGTGTAGGTTTGAACCCGTATGTGCCACAAAAAGAGGCAGGACGGATAACCGAGCCATTGGTTTGTGTGCCAACAGCAAGCGGCACATGAAACGCCGCAACTGCCGCCGCAGAACCGCTGGATGAACCGCCCGGCGTGTGATCGACATTATGCGGATTGCGGGTTTCAGACGGGTGCATGAAAGCAAACTCGGTTGTGGTGGTTTTACCCAGTATAACCGCGCCTGCCTCATGTAACCGCTCGACAATACCCGCATCGGCATCGGGCTGACGGCCCTTGAAAATTGCGGTGCCGCGTTCGGTCGGCATATCTTTGGTGTCGATAATATCCTTTAGGCCCACTGGAACCCCGTGAAGCGGGCCTAACGGACGGCCATTCAGGCGTATCTGATCTAGCTCTGCGGCTTGGGCAAGCGCGAGTTCGGGGTTCAGATGCGCCCATGCGTGTAGTTGGCCGTCGGTGTCTTCTATCCGCTTCAGGCAAGCTTTCACCAGATCAACCGATGTCAGCCTGCCTTCGCGAATTCTGCGTGCCGCCTCTGTGGCGGATAATGCATTTGGCATCTCTAATCCTCACTTATTTCCATTTAAGGAATATACTCGCCAAACAGATAGTCAGGGAACCAAAGCGCGATGCCCGGGAACTGGTACATCAAGACCATCGACAGGATCACAATCCCCAGATACGGCATGATACCTTTAAAGATATCCATCAACTCGATCTGGTTTTTGAGCACCCCTTTTAGGTAATACGCCGACATCGCCATTGGCGGGGTCAAGAACGAGGTTTGCAAGTTCAACGCAACCAGCATGGCAAAGAAATACGGGTTCACACCAAAAGTATCCAGCATTGGCAGGAAGATCGGCACAAAGATGATCAGGATTTCAGACCATTCCAACGGCCAGCCAAGGAAGAAGATAATCAGCTGTGCCATAACCAGGAACTGCCAAGGTTCAAGATCCATACTAGCAACCCATTCCGAGATAAGTTCATGGCCGCCCAAATATGAAAATACTGATGCAAATGTCCAGGAACCAACAAACAACCAACAAACCATCGCAGTTGCTTTGGCCGTCAGAAAGACGCTTTCCTTAACCTTCTGCCAAGTCAGTGAACGGTAAAAAAACGCCAGAACCAAACCACCAAGCGCGCCCATTGCAGCGGCTTCCGCAGGGGTTGCAAGCCCACCAAGGATCGAGCCCAGAACCAGCATGATCAATAGTGTCAACGGCACGAAAGATACCAACAGATCAAGGTAGACTTCTTTTGGTGGTGGCACATCTTCCAGATTGGGTTTCGGTGCCAAGGACGGATTAAAGTACACCCGCACAATCACATAAACGATATAAAGACCGGCCAGAATAAGCCCCGGGAACACGGCGGCAGCATAAAGGCGCAGCGGTGACAGCTCGGCTATTGCGGCATAAACGATCAGCATGATTGACGGCGGGATCAAGATACCCAGTGTACCACCGGCACAGATCACACCGGACGCGAAGCTTTTATCGTAGTTCGCATTTGCCATTGCCGGATAAGCCAGCAGGCCCATCAAAGTTACAACGGCGCCAACAATCCCCGATGCGGTCGAAAACACGGCACAGGTCAGAAGGGCCGCAATTGCCAATGAGCCGGGCAAATTGCGGGCAGCCATGTAGAGTGAGTAAAATAGTTTATCCACAATATTGGCGCGTTCCACCACATAACCCATGAACAAGAACAGCGGGATGGCGACAAGGATG
>DAOUQS010000246.1 GCA_030625465.1 Amylibacter sp.
CTTTCGACAATTGTGCGTGTCATGGGGGTATTCCTTTAGGTGTGTGAAGCGGCAACGCCGGAACGTCCGCCATGTGTCATCGCCCAGTTGGCATTGGTTTTGATGCCACCAAGCGGGAAGAAGTGAACTTTTGCAATGTTAAAGTCGGGATGTGCGGCTTTATGGTCGGCCAGTTCGGATAATATTGAATTTGGCTCAAATGGCAGCAACAGCTTGGACACGTCTTTGGCCCGCTTGGTCAAGACGCGCAAAGAAGGGCCCACACCGCAAGCAATGGCGAACTTGATCATGGTTTGCAGCTTGGCCGGGCCTGCAATGCCGATATGCACGGGGATATCAATGCCTTGTGCCACCAGATTGTCTGCCCATTCAATCACCGGACCGCTTTCAAAACAAAACTGCGTGGCCAAAGCCATTTTGGCATCCGTGCGTTTGGAAAATTCCTGCTTCCACGAAAGTGCCGCGTTCACATTGGTGCGCTGGCCGTCAGGGTCAATATCCCTATTCACTTCAGGGTGGCCGGCCACATGCAGGTCGGTGAAACCGGCTTTGTCAAACAGACCTGTTTCCAGCAATTGCATGGAACAGTGATAATCCCCATGCGGTTTATCAACGCCACCTGCCAGCAAAAGCGCCTGTTTTACATCCGCTTCGCCCTGATAACGCGCAATCCAGTCGGCCAATGTGGCTTCGTCCTTGATGATGCGCGCAGGGAAGTGCGGCATCACATCATAACCTTCGGCCTTGATGCGTTTGGCTGTGGCAACCATATCGTCAAGCGGAGTGCCTTCGATATGGGCGACATAGACCCGTGTGCCTTTGGGCAAAAGATCGCGGAAATCTTCGACCTTTTGCGCAGTGCGGGGCATCACCTCAATAGAATAGCCATCCAGAAACGCTTCCAGATGCGCACTGACCGTTTCGACATTTTTCTTGCGTGCAAAATTAAGCAATGCCATTTGCCTTAACCTTTCAAAAAAGGGGATAACCCCTGTCACTTTTCCCAGCCATCATTGGCGATCAACTGTATTATCTTGTCTTTGTCATAGGTGGTATCCAACCTGTCGGCCTCTGCCTGCGCCACCGCACCTTGTTCGCCTTCAACCGCATAGGGGGCGGCTTTGCGCCATTCCGCCAGATAGGTATCTGCATCTTTGGCATCAATTTTCATCGCACAACGGTCAATGGCCTGTTCAAACCGCTCGGGCAGTTGAGCCTTGGCACCGCGCCGACCCTTGCCCACAATCACTTGTGCAGGGATGTCGCGCCAATATACGATGGTTACGTCGGGCATGTTGAATTCCTTTTCTATTTCACGCCTAGCGCGTGTCCGTATGATTCCCATGCCTTTTTTCGACTTCAGCATGGCTATTAACGACAGATTTATGTTTTATGGCATATGCAATCCCGCTTGTAATAAAACCAGACCACGCGTATCGTCAAATTATTATCACCTAGGAGCATCAGATGCCGGCTGAAAGGGCAAAAGAATCAAATTTTGCTTCGCACGGGCGTCAAAGCGTTAAGCCATTGGTTAAAACCGACGAATTATATGCTGCCCTGGATTTGGGCACAAACTCTTGCAGAATGTTGATCGCAAGGCCTGAAGGTAATGAATTTGTTATCATTGATGCCTTTTCCAAACCGGTCCATCTGGGGAAGGGGCTGGAAGAATATGGGACGCTGTCGCGCGCTGCGATCAACCGCACCATTCAAGCCCTGCATATATGCCAGAAAAAGATTAAAAACCACGGCGTTAAGAATGCCCGTCTGGTTGCGACCGAAGCGTGTCGCCGGGCGCGTAACGGCAAGATGTTTATCCAGCAGGTAAAGACCAGAACCGGCCTGCAACTGGAAATCATCACCCCCGCAGAAGAGGTGCGTCTGGCGGCTGTCAGCTGTGCGCCGCATGTGGCCCCTGTTACCGAGCAGCTATTGATTATCGACATCGGCGGCGGCTCGACCGAGCTGGCATGGATCGACCTGACCCAAGTGGCACCGGAACAAAGATCAGACGCGCTGCGCAATATGAAAATGGATTGCACCAAGACCAACAAATGCTGCCCCGGCGGGGTGCAGATGATTGACTGGATTTCTGTGCCATTGGGTGTGGCCACGCTGAACGACCAGTTCAATGACGTGGATTGTGACACGGCCAGATTTGCCCTGATGTCCTGCGCATTTGAAGATGCGGTGATGGAGTTTGGTCGCACCATAGATTTTTCCGATATCGTGGCGCGCGGCGCTTTCCAGATTATTGGAACTTCGGGGACAGTGACCACCGTTGCGGCCTCTTTCAAAGGGTTAAGGCGGTATGAACGGGATCTGATCGACGGGGTGTCGATGTCTTGTGCCGAGGTCGAACAGGTGACACAGGAATACCTGCGTCTGGGCATGTCTGGACGGCGTAAAGCCGCCTGTATCGGTAACGACAGGTGCGAGCTGATTATGTCTGGCGCTGCCATTCTACAAGGTGTATTGCGTGTCTGGCCGACAGATAAGCTGACGGTTGCCGATCGCGGTTTGCGTGAAGGCTTGTTATATTCCCAAATGTCCGAAAAACGGTTGAGTTAAATCATGGCAAAAGAAAAAGGCAGTTCCGGGCGCGGGTTGCGCGATTTGCGCACCCGGGTAAAAACCGCAAAGGGACGGCGCTTGTCGTCAACGCTTTGGCTGGATCGGCAATTGAACGACCCTTATGTGCAACGTGCGATTAAAGACGGCTACCGTGGCCGTGCGGCCTATAAGATCATGGAGCTGGACGATAAATACCGCTTCTTGGTTCCGGGCGCGCGGGTGGTCGATCTGGGCTGTGCGCCGGGGGGCTGGATACAGGTGGCTGTGCCGCGCATCAACGCCTTGGGGGCACGTAAAAGCAAAGATGTCGGCACCATACTGGGCATTGATTTACAAGAGGTCGATCCTATTCCCGGATCAAGCATCCATGTACTGGATTTTCTGGATGAAGGCGCTGACGATCTGGTCAAGGAATGGCTGGGCGGCAAGGCCGATGTGGTGATGTCAGATATGGCGGCATCCAGTTCGGGGCATAAACAAACCGATCACTTGCGGATTATTAACCTGTGCGAGGCTGCGGCCTATTTTGCGTTCGACGTGCTGGAAGACGGCGGCACCTTTGTCGCCAAGGTTCTGGC
>DAOUQS010000398.1 GCA_030625465.1 Amylibacter sp.
TCTTCATAGCTGGCCCCGTTCAAGCGCATTTCAAATTCCAGCGCCCTGTTGCCACCGAAAACGATATGCGTGTGGCAATCAATTAATCCGGGCGTTATCAGGCGTCCGCCAATATCCTGTTTTGGCCAACTTGCATAGCGATCAGGTAAATCGGATGCCGACCCGACCCAATCAATCGTGGCACCCGCAACGGCAACAATACCGTTATTGACCATGCCATAGGGTTCGGAACCCGATGTCAGGGTTGCAATGCGGGCATTGGTTAATAGATATTCGCGGGAAGTTGGCATATAAAGCATCCATTACTTGATGAATCACAAAGTATGCTATTATAATGATTATGTCTATACATAAGGAGTTGCCATGCAGTCGATTTTTGCGCGTCGTGTTCGTACACCGAACGGTTGGTGCCACAATGTACGTGTGCATATGGATGCAGGTCTGATCACAGAACTGGCCATCGGGCAAAGCCCTGAACCCACGGATATTAAGGTTGATACATTGCTGCCTGCACTGGGCAACCTGCATTCGCATAGCTTTCAACGCGCCATGGCTGGCATGACCGAGGTGCGCGCTGCGGGTAAGGACAGTTTCTGGACGTGGCGTACATTGATGTACCGCTTTATCGACCATATGACCCCCGAACAGTATCAGGCTGTTGCCGCGTTGGTTTTCATGGAAATGCTAGAGGCAGGCTATAGTGCGGTGGGCGAGTTTCATTACGTGCATCATCAACCGGGGGGGGGCCGTTATGATAATGTCACGGAACTGTCCGAACGTGTTTTTGCCGCCGCCCAACAAGCCGGTATTGGCCTGACACATCTGCCTGTCCTTTATAGCTATGGCGGCGCAGGTTGTGCCGCGCTGGGTGGCGGGCAGTTGCGGTTCGGCAATACGGTTGATGAATATTGCATGCTTGTGGAACAGGCGCGCACTTTGGCCAAGGACCAGATGCCGGCTGATACAAACGTCGGCATTGCGCCGCACTCGCTGCGCGCGACCTCACCCGATGATCTGGTGCAGGTTCTTGGCATTCAACAAGGTAAACCTGTGCATATCCATATTGCCGAACAGCCTAAGGAAGTCACCGACATCACGGAATGGCTGGGGGCGCGGCCTGTGGAATGGTTGCTTGAAAGCGCGCCTGTTGATGAAAACTGGTGCCTGATACACGCGACCCACATGACGTCTTCTGAAACGCGGGCAATGGCGCAATCGGGTGCGGTTGCAGGGCTCTGCCCGATTACCGAAGCCAACCTTGGCGACGGCCCGTTCAACGGGGCGGCGTATCTGGCGGCAGGTGGTGCATTCGGGATCGGATCGGATTCCAATGTACGTATATCGCTGGTCGAGGAACTGCGCACGCTGGAATATTCCCAACGTCTGCGCGATCTTGCCCGCAACGTGATTATCCCCCA
>DAOUQS010000026.1 GCA_030625465.1 Amylibacter sp.
TCTGGATCAACCGGGGCGCGACAGCTACAAACACCGTGAAGCGGGCGCGCAAGAGGTTGTGATAAGTTCGGGAAACCGCTGGGCTTTGATGCATGAATTGCAGGGCGAAGATGAATATGGGCTTGGCGATCTTCTGGAAAAGATGATCCCTGTCGATATTGTGATTATCGAAGGCTTTAAACGCGAACCGCATGCCAAAATCGAATGCCACCGCGCAACCTCTGAAATGCCTTTGGTTTCTGCCAACAATAAAACCATCGTGGCGGTTGCCAGTGATGTTGATGTGGATATCGGCGCGCTGAAGCGTTTGGACTTAAACAATGTCCCTGCAATCGCGGATTTTGTTGCGGCGCAAACAGGTCTAAGCGCATGACGGTCCCACCATTAAAAAACAACTGTTTCGCTATGCCCGCCGGTGTCGAATGGACCCCTGTTGATGATGCTTTGGCGCTGATCAAAAAGGGCCTGCATCCGGTTGTAGCACAAGAGGTTGTTGTGCTGGAACTTGCCGCTGGCAGGGTTCTGTCCACCCTTGTAAAAGCGGAACGCAGCAATCCCCCAATGGCAAATTCAGCGGTGGACGGATACGGGTTTTGCTATGACAGCCTGCCTGCACAAGACATCATTAACCTGCCGTTACAAGACGGGGCGTCTGCCGCAGGAAAACCGTTCGCCGGTCGCGTGAAAGCGGGCTATGCCCTGCGGATACTGACCGGTGCGGTAATTCCTGAAGGCGTTGATACTGTGATATTAGAGGAAGACGTCGCGATCAATGACACGCTGGTCACATTCAGGTCAGGCTTGCGCAGTGGTGCCAATTTGCGCTGTGCTGCGGAAGATGTTGCAATTGGGCAGGAAATTTTCAATACGGGTCATATTTTGCGCCCGCAAGATATCGCCCTTTTGGCGGCAACGGGCGTGCATAAGGTCTCGGTTTATAAACGCCTGAAAGTGGCCGTCATCTCAACCGGAACTGAACTGATTGCAGTGGGGCACCCCGCAAGGGCTGACCAGATTTTTGACGCTAACAAACCGATGTTGCTGAACATGCTGACCGCTTGGGGCTATCAGGCCATTGATGGCGGCCACTTCAAAGATGACCCGGATCTGATCCGCGATGGTCTGAATGCAGCCGCACTAAACGCAGATGCGATTTTCGTATCAGGTGGCGCGTCCGCCGGGGATGAGGATTATGTGTCGAAGCTGCTAAAGGAAGAGGGCGTTCTAAATACATGGCGCGTGGCGGTAAAACCCGGTCGCCCCATCGCAATGGCGCTTTGGAACGGAACCCCGACATTCGGCTTTCCCGGCAATCCTGTCGCGGCATTTGTTTGTGCGTTGATATTCGGACTTCCGGCATTGAAAGTTCTGGCGGGAAGTGCTGATCAAAAGGTGATAACCTATCAGGTTCCTGCCGCTTTTGATAAATCCAAAAAAGCTGGCCGGCGTGAATATTTACGTGCCAGACTGAATGATAACGGTCAGGCCGAAGTGTTCAAATCAGAAGGATCGGGTCGTATTTCCGGGATGGCATGGTCCGATGGTCTGGTCGAGCTGCCGGATGCCGCCAGCACAATTACAAACGGCGATATGGTAACCTATATTCCGTATACGTCTTTCGGACTTTAACGCGCGTCAAACGCACCTGAAATCCGCCCTAATAACATGAAAGCCGCAGCACTGCGGGTTTGCCCCATTTGTGTTAGCTCACTGTCTTCGGCGGCTTTTTCAAATTCCGTAAGAATTGTATCGAATTGTGTAATAAACTGATGCACGGTTTCACGGAATTTACTGTCGTTCTTCAACCGGGTTGTTGTCAATGCCAGTGCCGTGCGATCCCGCACAATGCCCAATCCTGCAATTTCCTTGCCGCGCGCACCATTGGCAAAGCTGCGCCAAGCGGTCGGTGCCGGTATATCAATGCGTATATCGTCCATGTAAATGCCATCCTCGGATAGCATCGTCAGGACATCTTGGGCCGCGTGTAAAAGCTTGGATGTGTTGTGGTCGTTGAACGCACGTTGCAACACACGAAAACCTTCGGTGTCTTTGCTGTTGTCGGGGAAATTCATCGCTTTGATCAGTTCCCGAATGGTAACGGGATTATCGGACGCGCTCTGGTCATCCGATAACGGTAAATCCGCCTGTGCGGTATCTTTGGGAAGTCCGGACTTGCCGGGCATTGCCGTAGTGTTGCGCGGCGGCCGCGTCTGGCCGCGATCCTCTAGCGCTTTATCGGCAAGCTCTGATACGTGGCTGTCGGTTTGTTTCGTATGTGCGGTAATTTGCGCTATCTGGCTTTGTATCCAGCGGTCCCGGTTGCCGCTTTCCCCAACAATCTGGACGTCCAGAGTTTTGTTCATTTTCTCGACCGATTTACGCAAAGCCATGGTTTCGCGGCGCATGGCCGATAGGCTGCGCGATAAAACAGCGGCAATCCAGATTAGGATCAGGGGTAGAAATAACCCGACAGCAAGCAATGCCGTCAGGTTTTGATCATAGCCGATTTGGCGCGCGGAATCCGGGTACAGATAAAAGATAATACCGATCACAAAAATCCACGTTGCTGTCAGAATGATCGCAATGGTAAGGGCGGCCTGTTCATTATGCTTGTTCTTGCGGTCTTCGGTGTCCATTCGGCAAAAATCCTGTAATACTCAAAGGCGGGCTATATAAACTTTACGCTTATAACCTCGTAATATTTAGTGCCGCCGGGGGTGCGCACCTCGATACTGTCGCCTTCTTCCTTGCCGATCAGGGCGCGGGCAATAGGAGAGTTCAGGTTCAGTTTGCCTTTTTCGATATTCGCTTCAGGCTCGCCGACAATTTGATATGTTTTTTCCACATCGGTGTCTTCGTCCGCGATTGTGACAGTTGCCCCGAATTTCACGGTGCCGGATAATCTGCTGACATCAATAATATCAGCCAGACTTATGATGCTTTCCAGCTCTTTAATCCGGCCCTCAATATGGCTTTGCTGCTCGCGGGCTGCATGATACTCGGCATTTTCTGACAAGTCGCCATGTTCACGTGCCTCGGCTATCGCACGAATTACTTCAGGGCGTGCAACAGATTTCAGTTTTTTCAGCTCTTTGTCAGCAGCATCAAAGCCACCCGCTGTCATTGGAATTTTATCCATAACGCCCTTTATACACTCTAGTTTCAAGCGTACACTAAATTTGCTTTCCGTTCTGTGCAAGGGAAAGGTTCACTTGTTAACATTATGCTTAACTGTCGAAATAACAGTTATTACGTCGCGTTCACATTTCATCCCTTGGCAAGCATTTGTTAGGTTAATATGATAAGTCAGCATAAATCGCTGCATTTTTAAATGGGGAGCTCCAAATGGCTGAAATCGAACGTGAATCCATGGCTTATGACGTCGTCATTGTCGGTGCCGGGCCAGCAGGTTTATCTGCGGCAATTCGTTTAAAGCAGCTGGATGCTGATTTAGAGGTGGTTGTGCTGGAAAAAGGCTCCGAGGTGGGGGCACATATTCTATCCGGTGCGGTTCTGGATCCATCGGGTCTGGATGCTTTGATCCCGGACTGGAAAGAAAAGGGCGCGCCGATCAAGGTTGCGGTCAAGGAAGACAACTTTTTAAGGCTGACTGAAAAAGGCGCTTCCAAAATTCCGAACTTTATTATGCCGCCACTGATGAACAACCATGGTAATTATATTGTTTCAATGGGGAATGTTTGCCGCTGGATGGCTGAACAGGCAGAAGCGCTGGGCGTTGAAATATTTCCGGGCATGGCCTGTTCTGAACTGGTCTATGGCGACAACGGCGAACTAAAAGGCGTTATAGCTGGCGAGTTTGGCAAGTTGAAAGATGGATCCGAAGGCCCGTCATACGAACCGGGCATGGAATTGCACGGCAAGTATGTGTTCCTGTCCGAAGGCGTTCGCGGATCGCTTTCAAAGCAAGTGATCGCAAAATATGACCTTGCCAAAGATGCCGACGTGCCGAAGTTTGGTCTGGGCATGAAAGAAATATGGGATGTGAAGCCGGAAAACCATAACGAGGGTGAGGTTACGCACACATTGGGTTGGCCGCTTGGAAACCAGGCGGGTGGCGGCTCTTTCATGTATCACATCGACAACAATCAGGTTTATGTCGGCTACATCATTGATTTAAGCTATAAAAACCCGCATCTGTTTCCATACATGGAATTTCAGCGTTGGAAGCATCACCCGGAAATCGCCAAAGTTCTGGAAGGCGGCAAGCGGGTTGCATATGGTGCGCGTGCTGTGACCAAGGGCGGTTTTCAGTCCATTCCGAAATCCTGTTTCCCGGGCGGCGCGCTTTTGGGTTGTTCAGCAGGGCTGGTGAACTTGCCAAGGATCAAAGGCAACCATAACGCCATGCTTTCAGGAAAAGCTGCTGCAGAAGCCGCATATGAAGCGATCAAAGCCGGTCGTTCAGGTGATGAGCTGACAGATTATAACGCAGAATTGCGCACCGGTCCTATTGGCAAGGATTTAAGTATTGTGCGCAATGTGGCCCCGATAAACGGGCGTTTCGGCCCGGCGCTTGGGATGATTTTGGGTGGCTTCGATATGTGGTGTCAGACCTTGTTTAAATTCAGCCTGTTCGGAACCATGAAGCACGGCAAAAACGATGCGCTTGCCACGGGCAAAGCGGCGGACTATGCGCCGATTGAATACCCCAAGGCAGATGGAAAACTTAGTTTTGACCGCCTGACCAATGTCAGCTTCTCGGCGACAAACCACGAAGAAGAACAACCTTGCCACCTGCAACTGGCAGACCCGAATATCCCGATTGATGTTAACCTGCCAGAGTTTGCAGAGCCGGCGCAGCGCTATTGCCCTGCGGGTGTTTATGAGGTGATCCGCGATGATGACGGGTCCAATCCACGGTTCCAGATCAATGCGCAAAACTGCGTGCATTGCAAAACCTGCGATATCAAAGACCCCAGCCAGAATATCACATGGGCAACACCGCAAGGTGGCGAAGGGCCGAATTATCCGAATATGTAAACAACGCGCAAGCCGCGCATCAGGGCCTATATTTGTTGATGCAAGCTTGGTTGTATTACACAAACTTCACGGTTAGGTTGCCTGATAACAAACAGGAACAGGCAAAAATGCGTATAAAGCCCTTATTTCACTTCGTTTTAGCGACAAGTTTATTCATCACCCCTGCCGTGGCATTTGGGCAAGGGCTGGCGGGGGCCTATCTGTCGGCCAATCACGCGAATGCAAAGAATGACTATATTGCGGCGGCTGATTTTTATTCCAAAGCCTTGGCGCAAGATCCCGATGACGCATTCATGTTGCAAAATGCACTTTTGGCATATGTTGCGATTGGCGAAATGGATGATGCGATCAAGCTTGCGGAAGAGATTACAAAGCTGGAGTTTGCAAGCCAGTTATCAGACCTGACGATTTTGGCGTCGCATGTGCGGGATCAGGATTTTGCCACGGCACTGGAATTGCTGGCAACCGCCAAAGATCGTCTTAGCCCGCTTTTGCATGACCTTTTGAAAGGCTGGGCGCTGGTGGGTTCCGGCGATATGTCTGCGGCTACCGAACATTTTGACAGCATGACCAAACCGGATGCTTTGCGGGTGTTTGGCCAGTATCACAAAGCATTGGCCGTCGCGATGGCGGGTGACTTTGAGCTGGCTGATAAAATAATGCAAGGTGATGATGGAAACGCGCTGCATATCAATCGGGGCAGCCTGATTGCGCATGTCCAGATTTTGTCACAGCTTGAAAAATTTGATGAAGCAGCGGCAATTCTTGAAAAAAGTGCCGCCGGTACCTCTGACCAACAGATACGCGATTTATTTGAAAAAATGCGCTCAAAGCAATCGGCCCCCTTTGATTTCATCAAGTCCGCCAATGACGGTATTTCCGAAACATTCCTGACCATGGCAAGTGTGCTAAGCGGCGAAGAGGATGAACGGTTTTCCTTGATCTATGCACGCATGGCGGAATTTCTGGGGCCCAACAACATCCAGTCGCTTTTGCTATTGGCAAACACCTTAAGAAGCCAAAAACAGTACGATCTGGCAACGCAGGTACTGGCTAAAGTTCCGGTTGATCACCCGATGTATTTGAATGCAGAACTAAGCCGCGCCGATACATTGGTTGAGGCCGATAAACCGCAAGCCGCCATCGCGGTCCTGCAACGGCTGGCCGGTTCCAACCCCAAGGTCGCGCGGGTGCACATGATACAGGGCGATGTCTATAGCGGTGAAAAGCAGTTCCGAGAAGCCAATAAGGCTTATACGGTTGCGATTAGTTTGCTGGAACAAGAAAAAGCATCCCAGTGGTTTTTGTATTACGCCCGTGGGGTTTCTTTTGAACGTCTGGACGAATGGGATAAGGCCGAAGCGGATTTTCGCAAGGCACTGGAACTGTCGCCAAACCAGCCGTCCACATTGAATTATCTGGGCTACTCACTGGTTGAAAAACGCATCAAGCTGGAAGAGGCGCAAGAACTAATCGAACGCGCGGTAAAATGGCGCCCCAATGATGGTTTTATCACCGATAGTCTGGGCTGGTTGCTTTACCGTATCGGCAAATTCGAAGAAGCGGTTCAACCTATGGAACGGGCCGTTGAACTGATGCCGACCGACCCGATTATAAACGATCATCTGGGTGATGTTTACTGGAAGACTGGCAGGGTGCGCGAAGCACAATTCCAGTGGCGTCGTGCCTTGTCCTTTGACCCCGAAGAAAAAGACGCCAAAAGAATTCGGCGCAAATTGGAAGTCGGGCTGGATCAGGTGTTAACGGCTGAGGACGCCGCAAGTTCAAATGCAAATTAACGAGCTTGCTCGGGCTAAAATAAACCTTTGTTTACATGTGACGGGTCAACGCGATGACGGCTACCATTTGCTGGATAGCATCGTGGTTTTTGCCGATATAGGCGATCTGGTTTCAGTCAAACCGGGCCACGGGTTTTCCCTGACCATAAACGGCCCATTTGCCGAAGGGCTTGAAACCGGTGCCGAAAATCTGGTTTTGCAAGCAGCACAGCAATTCAGGGAAACCTGTGACGGGGCCGCGATTACATTGACAAAAAACCTGCCGGTAGCCTCGGGTATTGGCGGCGGATCGGCGGATGCGGCCGCCACGTTGCGCGCGATGTCACGCCTGACCGGCGCGCCGTTACCGTCTGATAACGGGCTTTCTTTGGGCGCGGACGTTCCGGTTTGTCTGCAAAACATGCCTTGTCGCATGCAAGGGATTGGCGACGTAATTACACCGATTAAGGGCCTTCCAGCCATTCACGCGGTTCTGGTCTGTCCAAAGGCGGGTGTGGCAACGGCCTTGGTTTTTGACGCGCTGGAAAGCAAGGGAAATTCACCGATTTATGGCCTGCAAGTTGATGATATACCCCTTGGCCGTATGGCAGATTTTCTGCGGGAACAACGAAATGATCTGGAAGGTCCGTCTGCAATCTTATGCCCGGAGATTAGTCTGTGTTTGGATCAGATACGGCATCAAGGCGCATTTCTGGCGCGTATGTCAGGGTCGGGTGCGACATGTTTTGGATTGTTCGAAACCAGACAAGCTTCGGAAAATGCCGCCAGAAAACTGGCATTATCCAATCCTGACTGGTGGGTCAAACCTTGTATTTTAGGGGCTTAAACGGCGCGGTTCACGACAAAATCAGCCAGTTCACCCAGCAAGTCGCGAATGCGTGATTGCGGCAAGACATCCAATGCCGATCTTGCCTTGTTTCCCCAGGAAATGGCCGCATCGCGGGTTTCTTCCAATGTGCCATGGGCCTGTAGAAGTTCTATGGCGTGTTCAAGATCACCGTCTTGCTGATTGCCTTTTGCAATGGTGCGATCCCAAAATGCGCGTTCATCTTCATTGGCTTTCGCAATGGCTTTTATCACCGGCAGTGTCAGTTTGCGTTCTCTGAAATCATCACCGATGTTCTTGCCCAAAGCCTCACCAGCCCCGCCGTAATCCAGTAGGTCATCAACGATTTGAAAGCTGACCCCTAATGCGTCACCATAAGTATTCAACGCGGCCACTACATTTTCGGGTGCGGATGCGATCACCCCACCCACCTCGGTTGCGGCGGCAAACAGTGCGGCGGTTTTGCCGCGAATAACCTGAAAATAGACATCTTCAGTTGTGTTTGTATCTTGTGCCGTGGTCAGTTGCAGAACCTCGCCCTCGGCAATTGTTGCCGATGCATTGGCCAGAATATCCAGAACCCGTAACGATCCGGTTTCCACCATTAACTGGAACGACCGCGCAAACAGGTAATCGCCGACCAGAATGGATGATTTATTGTCCCACAGCAGGTTTGCGGTGCGGCGTCCGCGACGCATATCGCTTTCATCCACAACATCGTCATGCAACAGGGTTGCGGTGTGAATGAATTCAACGGTTGCCGCCAAATGCACATGAAAAGGGCCATCGTAGCCGCACATTCTGGCGCTTGCCAGCGTCAGCAACGGGCGCAAACGCTTGCCGCCCGCCTGTACAAGATGCGCGCTAACCTCGGGGATGCGCGGCGCATGTTTCGACGTCATACGTTCCGTGATCAGCGTATTCACGGCGTTCAGGTCGTCGGCTAGCAATTCGCTAAGGTTTTCAAATGGTTTCATACGTTTCATTCCTTATTGTGTAATTAGCACGCTCGACAAGCTTGTCTACAACAAGATAAGAAAACCTATGAAAGAACTTTTTCGAACCACCGACCCCACCTTGATCCCGTTTGCAACGGCGATGCTGCGCGCCGAAAATATAGTATGTTTTGACCTTGATGTTCATATGAGCATTCTTGAAGGCTCAATCGGTGTAATGCCCCGTCGTTTGATGGTTGCTGACCGGGATTATTTTCTGGCCAGTTCAATCCTGCGTGAAAATGATGTGGAGATTTCGGGAAAGCTATGAACAAGCCGGACGCACATACCACCCTTGATGCATTTTTGGGCGGGGCATTGAATGTCTTGCAGCCCAAGGTTGGATACCGCGCCGCAACCGACCCTGTTTTTCTGGCCGCAAGCATTCCCGCGCGTGCGGGCCAGTCGGTGCTGGAATTGGGCTGCGGTGTTGGGGTCGCAATGCTGTGCCTTGGCCATCGTATTCCCGGGCTTAAGATTACCGGTTTGGAAATTCAGGCGGATTATGCGGAATTGGCCCGCCAGAACGCGCAGGCAAACAATATTGACGCGCATATTATCACGGCGGATTTCACTGAGATGCCGCGCGATTTGCGTGAACAGGCTTTTGATCATGTGCTGTTTAATCCACCATTTTATGATGCCTTAAAGGTGTCTGCGCCTGAAAATCCCGGCAAATCACAAGCGCATGTAACTACGCTGGGTATCGAGGACTGGATTGTTGCGGGCTTGAAGCGTCTAAAGCCCAAAGGCCGGTTGACGTTCATTCATCGCACCGAGATTTTGCCGCAAGCGCTTGGCGTGCTGGCGCGGCTTGCGGGTGATATTACGGTCAAGCCGCTGACCTCGCGCCCAAATCAATCTGCGAAACGGGTTATTGTGACTTGTCGCAAGGGTACAAACGGGCCTGCTGTGTTGTTGCCGGCACTGGTTATTCACAAAGAGGATGCGCATAGCAAAGACATGGGATCCTATTCAGCGGTGGCACAATCCGTGCTGCGCGAAGCCATGGCCTTGGATTTATAAAGCCCCAAAATCCCTAGAATTTAAGACTTCATTTATCTTTGCCCCGGATATTTGCCCGTGACTCGACTCACTTTGTGTGGTCGACTGTTGTTATTCATTCAACAAGGAGGTGCTAAATGACTATGAGTTCCCACATTACCGAACTCAAGAAAAAACACGATCAACTTTCGGATCGAGTGGAAAAAATACAAAGCAGACCCAGTGCTGACCCGCTGAAAGTGGTTTCTTTGAAAAAGCAAAAACTCAAGATTAAAGAAGAAATTGTACGCCTGTCGCCGTGACGATTTAAACGGCTGAAAATCTATTTAAGAACAATCGGGATCGGGCAACATTGGCTTTATCATGTGCCCGGTCAATCGGTTGAATTGCATGCAGGATTACACGCAGTGCTGCAAAGTGGTTTCACTATCGCGCCATACCGGAACGGTTTCAGGGCGGCCGGTCAGGTATCCTTGCAGACAATCAAAACCCAGATCCTGAAGGAATGACATTTCTTCCTGGGTTTCAACGCATTCCGCCACTGACAACATATCAAACTGATTGGCGATTGCGACCAAAGCTGTTGTCAGAACTTGATTATCCGCGTCGCTATTGATGTTATGGATGAATTGTCCGTCTATTTTCACGATATCAAAGTGGAATTGCTTCAAGAACCGGAAAGCCGTGTAGCCTGCGCCAAAGTCATCCAGCGCAAATGATATTCCGCGTTTATGCAGGTTGGTCATAAAGACCTTAACCAGTTCCGGCATCACCATTGCACTGTCTTCGGTAATTTCAAGGATCAACCGCTCTGCTATCGTGCCTTCCATGGCAAGGCCTTTATCAAGGGTTTCCATCCAGCGGGGGTATCCGATACTGCGGGCTGACATGTTGATCGACAGGCGCAGCGTCGGGCATTCGGCCAGTGCGTTCATTCCCATTTCCAATGCCAGACAATCAATGATCCGTCCGGTTTCCAGCGTTTCAACGGTGGATATGAAATCTTTGGCGGGAATGATGTCACGGGTTTCGTCCATGATCCGGATAAGCCCTTCGTAGAATGCCGGTTTCAAAGGGTTCTTCGCATGCACAACCGGCTGGTAAGCCAACAGAACATGTTTGTTTGCAATCGCACGGGTCACCGTATCAATGATCGGTTCCGTGCGTTTCCGCATTGCATAATCAAGCGGGCTTTCAAGTCGTTCAGACAGTTTTGGCATTTTATTTCCGGACATTTTGGTCGCCTCCAGCTTGGTATGTTTGACCTGTTATGCCGCGTTCTTCCCTAATTTAAAGTTAAATGTTCCAATTTTGTTCTAATTTATGTAAACTGTTATAAATCTATGTAACTACTGGATAGTAAAAGGAATATTATGTGTGAGCGTTGCGCATGGGTTGGAAAACAGCCAATTTATATAAAATACCATGATGAAGAATGGGGCGTTCCTGAATGGGATTCCCGTGCCTTGTGGGAAAAACTGGTGCTGGACGGGTTTCAGGCCGGGCTTAGCTGGCTGACGATTCTCAAGAAGCGCGATGCGTTCAGGGCGGCTTTTGCTGATTTCGACCCGCATAAAGTTGCGGATTTTGGCGAAGACGATATCGACCGGTTGCTTGCCGATGCCGGTATCGTGCGCCATCGCGGCAAAATTGTTTCGGCGATCAAAGGCGCGCGGGTTTGGCAGGAAATTGAGGCTTACACCGGATTTGATACCTATCTGTGGAATTATATGGATGGCAAACCGCTACAGAATAATTGCAGGACATTTCACGATGTCCCCGCGTTCACCGATCTGTCCACGCAAATATCCAAGGACCTGAAGAAACGCGGTTTCAACTTTTGCGGCCCGACGATTGTTTATGCTTTCATGCAGGCGGTCGGTATGGTGAATGACCACCAGACAACATGCTTTCGGCACCAGCAGGTGCAGCAATAGGGTGTTGCCGACTATAAGCTGATCTTGATACCGGCTGCATCCTTGATCTGGCCGTTGCGGATTAATCCGGTTGCGGCCTCGATGTCGGGCGCCAGATAGCGGTCTTTTGTCAACGTGGCCACATCTTGGCGCAACCGGGTAATCGCGCGGTTCAATGGTTTGGATGTAGTCAGCGGTGCGCGGGCCTCGATACCTTGGGCGGCACACATCAGTTCGACCCCAAGAATAATTGCCAGATTTGCATTCATCCGCGCCAAACGGAACGCACCGTGGGCGGCCATGCTGACATGATCTTCCTGATTGGCAGAGGTGGGGGTCGAGTCTGTAACGCAGGGGTTCGCAAGGTGCTTGTTTTCACTCATCAGTGCCGCAGTGGTCACCTCGGCAATCATAAAGCCGGAATTCAGACCGGGTTCCGGTGTCAGAAACGCCGGTAAATTGAAGCTTAGAACCGGATCAACCATCAAGGCCACACGGCGTTGCGCAATCGCGCCGATCTCGGCAATGGCAAGCGCCATCTGGTCGGCGGCAAAGCCAACCGGCTCGGCATGGAAATTACCGCCTGATACGATCAGACCCTCGTCAACCAGCACCAGCGGATTATCGGTCACCGCATTTGCCTCAATTTCCAATGTTGTGGCGGCCATGCGGATAACATCAATCGCCGCCCCCAGAACCTGTGGGTGGCAGCGGATACAATAGGGATCTTGGACGCGGGCATCATCGTCCAGATGGCTTTCGCGAATAACCGACCCTTTCATGATATTGCGCATCTCGAAGGCCACCTCGATCTGGCCCTTGTGGCCGCGTAAAGCATGAATGCCTGCACGCAATGGCGCGGTGGACCCCATGATCGCATCTGTCGACATCGCGGCCACAACCATTGAGGTCTGGGCCATGCGCCAAAGATCAAATAGCGCGCCAAGCGCATTTGCGGTTGAAAACTGGGTGCCGTTAATCAACGCCAAGCCCTCTTTTGCGCCCAGAACCAAAGGTGTCAGCCCCGCCTGTTTCAAAGCGTCACCGCTGGCCATCCGAACGCCTTGATAAAATGCCTCGCCCTCGCCCAGCATCGCGGCGGCCATATGGGCCAAGGGGGCAAGATCGCCCGACGCCCCGACAGAGCCCTGTGATGGGATTAAGGGGATGACACCTGATGCCAGCATAGCTTCGATCTGTGCAATTACATCCCAGCGAACACCCGATGCACCGCGCCCCAGCGACATAAGTTTCAATGTCATCATCAGGCGTGTCAGTGGTTCTGACAATGGCGTCCCCACACCGCAACAGTGGCTTAATATTAGATTACGTTGCAGCGTTTCGGTGTCTTCGGGTGCAATTTTTAAACTGGCAAGTTTTCCAAAGCCCGTGTTCACGCCGTAAACAGGTGCGCTACCGGCAGCGGCATCGGCAATCATCTGTGCGGCACGTTCCACTGCGGGGCGCGCGTCAGGCGTCAGGATTGACGGGGTCATGTTTACATAGAT
>DAOUQS010000286.1 GCA_030625465.1 Amylibacter sp.
TATCGCGTGCTGCAAGCAATTTCAGACGCAACGCATTGATCTTGATGAAACCGGCTGCATCCGCTTGATCGTAAGCGCCGGCATCATCTTCAAAGGTTACATGCGCTTCTGAATACAGCGTGTCATCCGACCAGCGGCCAACAGTCTGAACCGAGCCTTTGTAAAGTTTCAACCGTACCGTGCCATTGACATGTGCCTGGCTGGTATCGATTAGTGCCTGCAACATTTCGCGTTCAGGGCTGTACCAGTAGCCATTATAAATCAGCTCGGCGTATTTCGGCATCAGCTCATCTTTCAGATGGGCCGCGCCACGGTCAAGCGTGATAGATTCGATGCCGCGATGTGCTTCCAGCATGATCGTGCCGCCGGGGGTTTCATAAATGCCGCGTGACTTCATCCCGACATAACGGCCTTCAACCAGATCAAGACGGCCAACACCGTGCTTGCCGCCCAGCGCGTTCAGCGCGGTCAGCATTTCAGCAGGGCTAAGTGTTTTGCCGTTCAGCGCAACAGGGTCGCCTTTTGCATAGGTAATCTCGATATGCTCTGCCACATCGGGCGCATCCTCGGGATTAACTGTGCGCTGGTAAACATAATCGGGGGCCGCAACGGCAGGGTCTTCCAGAACTTTGCCTTCAGAAGATGTATGCAACAGGTTCGCATCCACAGAAAACGGCGCTTCGCCACGTTTGTCTTTGGCGATCGGGATCTGGTGTTGCTCGGCAAATTCCAGCAGTTTTGTACGACTGGACAAATCCCATTCACGCCAAGGCGCAATCACCTTGATATCGGGGTTCAGCGCATAAGCGGACAACTCGAACCGGACCTGATCATTGCCCTTGCCGGTGGCACCGTGCGCCACTGCATCGGCACCGGTTTCAGCCGCAATTTCCACCAGACGTTTCGAGATCAAGGGGCGCGCAATAGATGTGCCCAGCAGATAAAGGCCTTCGTAAACCGCATTGGCGCGAAACATCGGGAACACAAAATCGCGCACAAACTCTTCACGGACATCCTCAATATGGATATTTTCAGGCTTGATACCCAGCAGTTCCGCTTTTTTACGCGCAGGATCCAATTCCTCACCCTGGCCCAGATCAGCGGTAAACGTGATAACTTCGCAGCCATATTCGGTTTGCAGCCACTTCAGAATGATCGACGTATCCAAACCGCCGGAATAGGCCAGGACAACTTTTTTAGGTGCAGACATGGGGCTGACTCCAAGATGTAAGTTATGTTTGAGCGGGGTTTATTGGGTTTTCTACGGGCGGGCAAGGGGGCTTTCATATCGTTTCGTTGTCGACAACAATAATGGTTTTGCTAGGGTGGTGGAAACGGCTATTGTGCAGAAAAATGTACGGGTATTACAAAATATGACGGATTTTATGGAAAATGTGGCCAATGCCACCTGCGCAATGCGCAAGCTGTTCCCGGAAACCCCTTTGCAGAAAAACGAATTCCTTTCGAATTTATACAGCGCCGAGATTTATTTGAAACGCGAAGACCTATCCCCTGTGCGGTCTTATAAAGTGCGCGGGGCATTTAATGCCATGCAAAAAGCATTATCCCATTCCGACAAGCCTAAAGTTTTTGTCTGTGCTTCTGCGGGAAACCACGCGCAGGGCATGGCGTTTGCATGCCGTCACTTCGGGGTCAGGGGTGTAATTTTTATGCCGGTCACAACACCGGGGCAAAAAATTATTAAAACGGCGGCATTCGGCGGTAAATTCATCGAGATCAGGCTGGAAGGCGATTATTTTGATGATACCTTGATAGCGGCAAAAGCCTATGCGTCGGAAGTTAGCGGCAAGTTTCTACCACCATATGATTCGCCCGATGTGATCGAAGGCCAGGCATCAATTGCACAGGAAATTCGCCAGCAATTACCACAGAAAATAGATTACATGATTGTTCCTGTTGGCGGTGGCGGTCTGTCATCCGGCCTAATCAAATATTATAGCACCCTCGACGATCGGCCCGATTTTCGTCTGGTCGAACCAAACGGGGCGCGCAGCCTTTTTGCTTCACTTGATCAAGGCAGCCTTGTCTCGATCCCGAATGTCGATAATTTTGTGGATGGTGCCGCCGTGGCAAAGATCGGGCATCATAACTTCGAGATATTGAAAAATGTCCCGAAAAACAATCTGATCGGTGTGGATGAAAACCGGCTTTGCACGACAATCCTTCAGCTTTTGAATATTGAAGGCATCGTTCTGGAACCCGCAGGCGCCCTTACGGTTGACGCGTTAAAGGATCTGACGGATGAGATCGCAGGCAAGCGCGTTGTCTGTGTGACATCGGGGGGAAATTTTGATTTTGAGCGGCTGCCGGATGTGAAAGAACGCGCGTTGCGTTATGAAGGGTTGAAGAAATACCTGATACTGCGCCTGCCGCAACGCCCGGGGGCATTGAAAGATTTCCTGAACCTGCTTGGGCCGGATGACGATATTGCACGTTTCGAATATTTAAAAAAATCCGCGCGCAACTTCGGGACGGTATTGCTGGGCATTGAAACAAAATCCGAAGGCGGCTTTGAACACTTGTTTGCCCGTATGGATCAGGCGGGCCTATCGTACCGCGACATCACCGACGATGAAAC
>DAOUQS010000240.1 GCA_030625465.1 Amylibacter sp.
TGGGCGCAGGCCTTTGTTGTGATTGAAGCCCGCCCCATCCTTGACTAACGTGCAAGCACACGCCATGTAGCGTTCAATTACTTAAAGGACATGAATAATGGCAGACAAGAAGCCGGACGGTATCGGCGAAACAATCAAGACGATATTTTATGCTTTGCTTATCGCAGGCGTCATCCGTACCTTGTTATTCCAACCGTTCTGGATCCCGTCGGGATCAATGAAGCCAACGCTTCTGATCGGGGATTTTCTGTTCGTGAATAAAATGGCATATGGCTATTCAAAACATTCATGCCCGTTTTCAATGTGCCCGTTTGATGGCCGCATTCTGGCCAGCGACCCCGAACGCGGTGACATCGTTGTGTTCAAACATCCGGTTAGCCAGGTGGATTATATCAAACGTCTTATCGGTCTGCCCGGTGATCGTATCCAGATGAAAGGCGGCCAGTTGTTTATCAATGAAACGGCCGTTCCTTTGGAACCACTGGGTATGTTCACAGAGATAAAAGAAGGCCAAGGCCCGCAAAAGCGTACACCAAGTTGCTATAATTCGCCTGTTCCATTGGGCGGCGATTGTGAAAAGCAACTTTATAAAGAAACCCTGCCAAACGGTGTTGAACATCAGGTGCTGAATATCAGACCGATCGCCGAAGATAACGGGCCGATTTTCATCGTTCCCGCAGAGCGTTATTTCTTTATGGGTGATAACCGCGACAATTCTTTAGACAGCCGGTTTTCGCAAGTGCGCCAAGGTGTGGGCTATGTCCCGTTTGAAAACTTTGTCGGTCGTGCGGATCGTGTTATCTTTTCATCTGCAGGTAAATCAATGCTGGCATTCTGGACTTGGCGTTCGGACCGGTTTTTCAAGGGGCTTGAGTGAAACTCGCGGGTGAACTGAAAGATTTCTGTGGCCGTCTGGGCCACAGCTTTGCCCACCCTGAATTGCTGATCGAAGCCACTACGCATTCATCCCTTAGCTCGGCGACACGGTCGGACAATCAACGGCTGGAGTTTCTGGGCGACCGTGTTCTGGCACTGGTGATTGCGCAAGCTTTGCTTGAGAAAGACAGACAAGCCTCCGAAGGTATGCTGGCGCCGCGTTTCAATGCCTTGGTACGCAAAGAAGCCTGCGCCGATGTTGCAGTGCAAATCGACCTTGGGGCCGCGTTAAAACTGGGCCGCTCTGAAATGCTGTCGGGTGGACGCAAGAAAACCGCTATTCTGGGTGACGCGATGGAAGCGGTGATTGCCGCCGTTTACCTTGATGCGGGCTTTGGTGCGGTGGAAGCGCTGATATTACGCTTATGGGGTGAACGGATCGATACGGCAGAAGAGGATGCCCGCGACCCGAAAACAACTTTGCAGGAATGGGCGCAGGCCAATAAAATGCCGCCGCCCAAGTATGTGGAAATCGGCCGTACCGGCCCCGATCATGCGCCTGTTTTCGAAATAGAAGCACAGTTGTCCAATGGCATATCGGCCAAGGCCTGTGCGCCATCCAAACGACAAGCGCAGCAAGTGGCTGCGGCTAAATTACTGGAACAGGTGGATCCATGACGGATACAAAATGCGGATATGTTGCCCTGATCGGCGAGCCGAATGCGGGTAAATCAACGCTGATGAATTACATGGTCGGGGCCAAGGTCTCAATCGTGACGCATAAGGTGCAAACCACGCGCACGCGTATTCGCGGCATTGCGCTGGAGGGTAATGCGCAGCTGATTTTCGTTGATACACCCGGTCTGTTCCAGACCCGCCGCAATCTGGATAAAGCCATGGTTGCCGCCGCTTGGTCGGGGGCCGGTGACGGTGATGTTGTCGTGCTGCTGATTGAAGCACACCGTGGTGTGACCAAAGGTGTCGAGATGATTTTAGAGGGCTTAAGCAAGCGTCTTCGGTCCAAGCAGAAAGTCGTTCTGGCGATCAATAAAATCGACATGGTTAAATCGGAAAAGCTGTTGGCCCTGACGCAGAAGGTCAACGAGATGTTCGATTTTGACGAGACTTTCATGGTGTCGGCCGAAAAAGGGTTCGGGGTAAAGGAATTGCGCGAATATTGTGCCGCCCACATGCCGCAAGGCCCGTGGCTTTATCCCGAAGATCAAATTGCCGATGTGCCGATGCGGATGCTTGCCGCTGAAACCACGCGGGAAAAACTGATGCTGCGTTTGCACCAGGAACTGCCCTATTATCTGACGGTGGAAACCACTGGATGGGAAGAGAAAAAAGACGGTTCGGTTCGCATTGAACAAATCGTCTATGTGGTCCGCGAACGACACAAGGGGATTGCATTGGGGCCCAAGGGGCAGACGATCAAAGCGGTCAGCATTGCATCACGTACCGAGCTGAAAGATCTGATCGGTGCCGAAGTGCATCTGTTTATTCAGGTCAAGGTGCGCCCGAAATGGGAAAACGAAGCAGAGCGTTTCACCGAAATGGGTCTGGACTTTTCAGACACTAAAAAATGACCCCGCGATTGACCTCTGGTCTGTGGGTCAGCGCGTATCTTCGCCGTTTGCAACTGATCAATATCCCGGTGTTTATAACATCCAAGGGGGATGCGACGGCGGGGGCGGTTATCGTGAAGCTGAACACGCTTGACGGCAATGCGCATGCATTTCACCGCAGTTATGATCTGGACGGCAACCGTATTTGGGTGACATTGGCCGAAGGCGTTGAACGGGATGTGGATGCAAGTCTGGTGAAGCAACGCTCATACGATCCTGACATCTGGATCATCGAGGTGGAAGACAAGCAGGGCCGCCACTTGCTCGACGAAGACGGTTTAAGCGGGTAGCTTGTTGTTATGGAATGGCAGGACACAGGCGTAATCATATCAGTTCGCAAGCATGGCGAAAGTGCAACGATTGTCGATGTCCTGACCGAGAAGCATGGCCGCCATGCGGGGCTTGTGCGTGGCGGGGCAGGGCGAAAGCTGGCCCCGATCCTGCAACCCGGCACGCAGGTTGATCTGGAATGGCGGGCGCGGCTGGAAGAGCATCTGGGTAATTACAATATAGAACCTGTGCAATCGCGCGCCACGATATTGTCAAACCGTTTGGCCTTGTCTGCGATGGGGTCGGTCTGTGCCTTGGTTAATTTCGCATTCCCCGAGCGCATGTCCTATCCGCGATTATACGTAGAAACGATAAATATGTTCGATCAAATGTCGGCGGGTGGTGCATGGTTGTCAGACTATGCATTGTGGGAATATGCGGTGTTGGAAGAATTGGGCTACGGTCTGGATCTGGACAGTTGTGCGGCAACCGGCGTGCAACAGGATCTGATCTATGTATCGCCGAAATCAGGCCGTGC
>DAOUQS010000038.1 GCA_030625465.1 Amylibacter sp.
CCGTGATTGCGGCGGATCAGCCCGTGCCAAACCGCTTCACGCGGGCCGGCCATGCGCATGGCAAGGTTCAGCAGGCTCATGGATGTGGTTGAAGACGGGTACTGGTCCAGCACCGCTTCATAACAACGCACACGGGTAAAGTGATCAATGTCGCCGGGTTTGGTTAGGCCGACAATGGGATGGATCAACAGATTGGCCTGGGCCTCTTTCGCGGCACGGAAAGTCAGTTCTTGGTGCGCGCGGTGCAACGGGTTGCGGGTTTGAAACGCTACAATACGACGCCAGCCAACCTTGCGGAAAAACGAGCGCAACTCGTTCGGGCTGTCGCGGCGGGCGCGGAAATCATAGTGGGTCACGGTGTTGATACCGGTGATTTTACCGCCCAGATAGACCGCACCGGCCGTGTTTTGCAGGTAATTGACCGCAGGGTGCGCGCTGTCATCGGCACCGAAAACCATTTCGGCCTCTTTTGATTTATCGGGCGTGTAGATGTCGGACACATCCAATATCGCCAAAATCACCCCTTCCAGATCGCGCAGGGCAATTTTTTGACCGGCTTCCAGTTTGCCGGCAAAATCTGTGCCCACATCCAGCGTGATAGGCATCGGCCATAAAGTGCCGTCTGCCAGACGCATGTTTTCCACAACCGAGCTGTAATCCGCTTCATTCAGGAACCCTGTCAGCGGGTAGAACCCACCGTTCATTAACAGTTCCAGATCACAGATCTGACGTGGTGTCAGGTCCCATGACGGCAATTCGCCTGCTTCGGTTTTTAGCTTATCAGCCTCGTCAAACGGGGCATAAAGTTCGGGTACGGGTAATAGGTTTTCTGCGGTCATGGTCATTTCCAGATGTGAATACTAAGTGTCAAATACACCCAAGCGCGAATAATACAAGTTTCGGTGGCTAAAATAGGACGGAATCGTGGTGAAAATGCCCCTGTTGGAACAGGGGCCATTGTTCGGTTGCTGTTGTGGAACGGTTTACTCTTGTTCTGCCAAGAACCGTTCCGCTTCCAGTGCCGCCATGCAGCCCATGCCCGCAGATGTCACTGCTTGGCGGTACAAATGATCGGTTAAATCACCCGCAGCAAAGACCCCGGGGATGGATGTGGCGGTGCTGTCCGGCTTGGTCACAATATAGCCGCCCATATGGGTTTCCAGTTGATCTATCACCAGTTCATTGGCAGGCGCGTGGCCGATGGCTACGAACACGCCTTTACAGGCTATTTCGGTGACCGCGCCGGTTTTGGTATGTTTGACTTTAATACCTTCAACGCCCAGCGGCATGTCGGTGCCGGTGACCTCGACCAGTTCGTGAAACCACAAGGGTTCAATCTTGTCGTTCTTTTCCAAACGATCAATCAGGATTTTTTCTGCGCGCAGTTCATCACGGCGGTGGATAAGCGTGACTTTGGACGCGAAGTTAGTCAGGAACAAAGCCTCTTCCACGGCCGTGTTGCCGCCACCGATGACAACGATTTCCTGACCTTTGTAAAAGAACCCGTCGCATGTGGCACAAGCGGATACGCCAAAGCCCTTGAATTTTTCTTCCGTGTCCAGCCCCAGCCATTTGGCCCGCGCGCCCGTAGCCAAAATGACCGCGTCGGCGGTGTAGGTGGTGCCGCTGTCGCCAATGGCGGTGAACGGGCGTTTTGACAGGTCAAGGTCGGTGATGATGTCGCCGATTACTTCGGTGCCCATCGCTTTGGTATGGGCCTCCATCCGTAGCATCAGATCGGGGCCTTGCACTTCGGTATCACCGGGCCAGTTTTCAACTTCTGTGGTGGTGGTCAACTGTCCGCCCGGTTCAATGCCCTGCACCAAAATGGGTTCCAGCATTGCGCGCGAACCATAAATGCCTGCGGTATATCCCGCAGGGCCGGAACCGATGATCAGTAGTTTTGTGTGGCGTGTATCAGACATGGGGTACGGACTTTCTTTTGCTTTTCATCACTGTATAATCAGGCATGGGGGTAAGGGAAAGCATCTATTTTCGTGCGGGGTGCCACCTGTAAAACCCTGCCTGTTGTTAAAGAGGTTCCGAATGAAAAAAATAGCTTTGACGGTTACCACTGCATTGGTTTTAAGTCTGACATCTGTCAACGCGGCCAGCTTAAAACGGGGTGATACGGCCTTTTATAGTGGCGATTACGCGACCGCACGGATGGAATGGCAGGTTCTTGCCACTGCGGGCAATGCCACTGCGCAGTTTAATATGGGATTGCTATATGGCGGCGGCTTCGGGGTTGCGAAGGATAAAGCGCAAGCGGCACAGTGGTACCGTGCGGCGGCTGAACATGGTAGCGCTGAAATTCAAAGGCATGTGGCTGAAAATTTCAGGCACGGCTTGGGTGTTGAGCAAAGCTTTGCGGAAGCGGTGACGTGGTATAGGCGGGCGGCACAACGCGGCGATATTACCGCCCAAAAAGATTTGGGTGCATTACTTTATCACGGGGTCGATGGTGCGCACTTTTATCCCGAAGCGCTGAAATGGTACCGGATGGCGGCCAATCAGGGCGATGCTATTTCCCAATATGCTTTGGGCGGGATGGCTTATCGGGGGGAAGGCGTTCCAAAAGATTATGCGCAAGCGGTAACGTGGTATAGGTTATCGGCCAAACTGGGTTATTTTGGTGCGCAGAATGATCTGGCAAGGATGTATTTTGATGGCCATGGTGTTTTGCAGGATTATACAACTGCCTATATGTGGTTTAGTCTGGCCAAGGCGAATGGCAGCGCCGAGGCTACGCAATACATGGCTGAAACCGCAGAAATGCTGGGGTCACCTGAAATTCTGACCGCTTTGAAAATGGCGCAGGACTGTTCAGGCAGCGGCTACCGGAATTGCGGGAATTAGACTATTTTGCAAAAATGTTGCGTAATGCTTTATCTTTTGCATCATTTGTGTAATAAAATTACATAAACGCGAAATAAATGAAAAGAGATAGCCCGTGGTATCATCTAAATTGGATGCAATAGATCTGAAACTTCTGTCCTTGCTGCAAGAAGACGGGCGCATGACAAATGTTGATCTGGCCAAAGCGGTGGGGATTTCAGCGCCACCCTGCCTGCGCCGCATACGTGCGTTGCAAGATAACGGGCTTATTCAGGGGTTTCATGCGGATGTGAATGAAAAGGAACTGGGGTTCGAGGTCAAAGCCTTTGCCATGGTCGGATTGCATTCGCAGGCCGAAGTGGATCTTAGTGCCTTTGAAGAACGCTGTCGCAACTGGCCGCTGGTGCGCGAATGCCATATGCTGAACGGTGAGATCGACTTTATTTTGAAATGCCTGTCACCTGATCTGTCCAGTTTTCAAAGCTTCATAACAGAAGAACTGACCTCGGCTGAAAATGTGGCAAGCGTGAAAACATCGCTGGTGATACGCGGGGCCAAAGACAAACCCGGCGTGCCGTTTTCAGTGATCAAAAACTAGGGCCAACGCCTTGGGTGGTCTGACGCTCCTACAGACGAATAACCGAAATTAACCGCCCGTAATCGGACTGTTTTGCGTGGCATGTGCGCCGGTATGAATAAAACCGATCCGGATCACTATATGTGCAATGTCCCGTCCATGAGGCGCGGGCAATACCCGTTTCGCGTAACTGGTGCAGGCAAAATGACGGCAGATCGAATTGCATACGGTCGCCTACGCCTTGGGCAAAGAAGCGGGCGTATTCCATGTCATGGGCAATGAAATCCTCAAAGAATTCCGGCCCGACCTCGTACGCGCGCTGGCTGATTGTGGGGCCAACCACCGCCGTGATATTACCCCGCTTTGCACCCAATGCTTCCATTGCGGTTATGGTCGCGTGGGCGACCCCGCCGATGGCACCTTTCCAGCCGGAATGGGCCGCCCCTATGACGCCGGTGACCGGGTCTGAAAACAGGATCGGGGCGCAATCGGCGGTCAGTATACCCAATGCGATACCTTTTGTTGCGGTGACCATGGCATCGGCCTTTATCGCATTGCGATCAGCGGGGCTTGTTAATGTTACCACATTTGCGGAATGTATCTGGTGAACCGATTGCAAAGCATCATGGTCGACCTGCAAGGCATTCGCGACATTGGCGCGATTGGCCAATACGGCTTCGCGGGCATCGTTTGATCCCAAACCGCAGTTTAATCCTTGATAAATACCGGTTGAGGCCCCGCCCTTGCGTGTGAAAAACCCGTGCCGGGCCGTTAGATCATCCGAGGTCAGTATTTCCAGTGTCATATGTCAAATCCGGGCGGTTGGGCTGCCCCTTTGGGCGTGATTGCCAGTGTTTTGAAAAGTTGCCCCATTTCATCGGGGTGGGTCAAGCGGCGATGTGCGGTAATGTGGTTTTCCAATGCATCCCCTTGCAGTTTCGCAGCCAAGGCCTGTGCGCGCGCGGTAATGCCAAGCCGTTCCAGCAACACGCCTTGGGGTGTTAACCCGCTGACTTGCGCAAAGGGTTCGGCGGCAATTGCCAACGCGTGAAAATTCACATGTGCGGTTAAATCCGATGCGCCGCATTCGACAAGCGGATCAACCTTTTGATGGCCGCGCACCGCTTGAAACGTGTCACCAGCAAGCTGCCAGTCACCATAATCCAGGACAAGGGCCGCACCGCCATTTGCCCCGACGATCCGTGCAACATCTGCCATAATAGCGGCGGCACCCGGGCAAAGTTCCATGACCGTTCCAAGGGGGGCTTCCCCGAACAGCGCGACCGGGCTGCTGGTCGCCAGAATAAAGCCCAGGGCGTTGTCCTTGACCCCGATCATTTGCTCCTGCCAGCCATGTTCGGTGCGGATAAACTGTTTGATCGGCAAGCAATCGAAAAATTCATTGGCAACCAGAAACAGCGGCAATTCGGGCAGTTCGGTGACACTGTCGAACCACTTCACATCATAACCGTCCAGCGTTTGCATTTGCACATCGCGCAACTGCGGGCTGGCTTCTATCATGATTATTTCCGCCGCATCATGAAAGCCTGCAACCGCTTTTGTCGTGCGCAATATATCGGCCATCAAGGTGCCGCGACCAGGGCCAAGTTCGGCCAGTGTAAACCGCTTGGGCGCGCCTTGATCCATCCATGTTTGCGCCAGACAAAGCCCCAGCATTTCGCCGAACATCTGGCTGATCTCGGGTGAGGTAACAAAGTCGCCGGCCGAGCCAAGCGGTTGGTGCGTTGTGTAATAGCCGTGATCGGGATGCAGCAGGCACTGGGTCATAAACTCGGCAACCGTGATCGGCCCTGAACGCCCGATTTGCGTCCGTATTATATCCGTTAATTTTGTCATGTGCGCCTGCGCACGAACAGCAATATTGCCAGCCCAACCACGATCATAGGGATCGACAGGATTTGCCCCATGGACAGCCCGATACTATCAAATTCCTGCCCGAAACGTATCACATGACCCCATGGGTTTGTCGGCCCGGTAAATTGTGCATCACCTTGGCGAAAGCCCTCAACAATGGTGCGCGCGGTGCCGTAACCAATAAAAAACACGCCAATGATTTGGCCCGGTATTTTCAGCCAGCCGCGCTTGAATATAAGAAAGGTGATGATCGCGAATAGAACCACGCCTTCAAGGGCTGCTTCATAAAGCTGTGATGGATGGCGGGTGCAGGTATTGCCGATCCACCAGATCGGGCAGTCTGCCCCCGGAAACTCCATGGCCCATGGCACGTCCGTTGGCCGGCCCCACAGCTCTGCGTTGATGAAGTTGGCAAGGCGGCCCAGAAACAAACCGATTGTGACCGAGGCGGCAAGCATGTCGCCAACCGACCACGGGTTCAGTTTGTTTTTCCAGCAAAATAATAATCCTGCGGTGATAACGCCCAGAAAACCGCCGTGGAATGACAGCCCACCTTCCCAGATCCGTATGATCTGGGCGGGGTTTTCCAGAAAAAAGCCAAGATTGTAAAAGACCACATATCCAAAACGCCCGCCTAAAATGGTGCCGATAATCATCCATGTCAGCATGTCTTCGACCTGTAGCCGTGTCAGCGGGGCTTTCCCGTCTTTCCAAAGGCTTGGGATTTTTATCAGGCGGTTAATCCACCATGATGCCAGTAAAAATGCCGCGATGTAGGCCAGTGCGTACCAGCGGATTGCCAGTGTAAATCCGAATACATCGAATGAAAACAGGATCGGGTCGATGTCTGGAAACGGTATGATCTGTGTAAATGTCATGGGCGGCATGAATGGCGCGAATGACAGTAAAGTCAAGCGGCTCTTGGCTTTTTGTCTATTAGACACCATATAGTGAATAACAGTTTTTTACGGAGTTAAATACAATGCAAACCCGCAGCAAAATATTCGAAGATGTCAGCAAATTGATGACCAATGCAATGGGTGTCGCCCAAGGCGCCAAGGACGAGGCCGAGAATGCCGCGAAATCATTGGTGGACCGTTGGCTGGCCGACCGTGATTTCGTGACGCGCGAAGAGTTTGATGCGGTACGTTTGATGGCGCAAAAAGCGCGTGAGGAAAATGCGGCACTTCTGGCGCGGATCGAGGCGCTTGAGGTTAAGAAAAAACCTGCGGCCAAAAAGCCTGCGGCAAAGAAACCTGCGGCTAAGAAGTAGGCTGATCCGGGTTCAGAGCTGATTTCAATCGCGCAAAACTAAATGCGATGAAATTACGCTGGATGTAACCGACCGCCACTGTGTCACGCGCACGAAATGCGCGGGTGATTTCGCCAAGTTCCGCTACCAGATCCTGCACGACCCCGTCAGGGGTATTGCTGGCTTCGCGGTACCAGAACCGTGCAGAGCGGTAATACAGTTGGTCCCAAACTTCGCGCAGCACTGAATTGCCAATTAGATCGGCAATCAGTGCATGTTGTGCATGGTTGATTTGCCAGTACTCCGACGCGCTGTAATTCGTGACTAACTGTCGGGCCCGTTTCAGCAAACCTATCGCAAGTGTTTCATCCGCAGGGGTGATTTTGCGTGGTGACAACACGCCGATCAATTCGGCTATTTTCAGACGCATTTCATAGATGTCGTTTAGCTCGGCCCTATCCAGATCGGTGACAATGGTGCCGACCCCGTCACGCACGGTCACCAGAGATCCGTGTTCCAAGCGTTGTAAAACCGCCCGAATGGGTGTGCGGCTGATGCCGAATTCCTTTGCCAATGCGGCCTCGCGCAATATGGTTCCGGGCGGATAGTCCAACAGACATATCCGGTCCCGAAGCGTTTCGAAAATACTGGCCGTTGTATGCTTTTCCATATCCATCAATAATCTTCCAGCAATCGACCGTAACCTGTAATTGCATCGGTGATCCCTGCTAGCCGCAATACATCCCAAATCATCGCCTGATTCGAACAGATCGCGGGTATGCCCGCGGCTTTTTCAATCTTGTCGATCACATCCAGCGTGCGCAGGGCACCGCAAGAGATGAAAATCGCATCCGCATCAGGGCGGTTTAGTGACAGGGCAAAGTCGTGGATGAAAGCGGGCGTCACCCGCACCATATCGCTGTCTTTGTGCAGGTTCAGCCCTTCGATGGTCAACACTTCAAACCCGGCATCTTCAAGGTATTCTTTCTCAATAGTATTCACTTCATCCAGGTAGGGCGTGCCGACCACGATTTTACGCGCCCCAACCGTCCTTAATGCGCGTATCACGCCCTTGATTAACGATGTTGGTTCTGCGTTTGGCGCTCCCTTGCGCAGTTCCGCGTCAACCCGCGCACCGCCCACAACAAGCGAGCCGGATGTGCAAGCGTATGACACTACATCAAGCGTGCCGTCAGGTAACAGGCTTGCCGCCGCAGGGGCCAGCATATCGCCTGCGTCCAGCAGGGTTTCCACATTGATATCGTCGGGTGTCGCAATGCGGGCAAAATGCATACCTACCCCTTCTGGGCGCAGGGCCATGACATCATCCTGAATGGTTTGTTCGGTTGCTAGCAACACAAACCCGATCTTGGCCCGGTGATGGCGGCCTTGGTCAAATTCAATATTGTATGTCGCTGATTGAACAGGCTTTGTCGCGGACATTGGGCATATCTCCTATAGGTGATGTATACATCTATAAGAAATAATACCGAATCAGTCAATAATATGCACGTTTATTGAACATGGTGCATACATCAATACCCATTGGGAGGGGCTAAATGTTGGATCAAGCAAAAGCCAGAACAGCCAGATTGCAAAGCAAAATGGCAATAAATAATATCGATGTCGCGATATTCACCGACGAAAGCTCAATCGCATATCTGGCCGGTTTCTGGGGGTATCTGTCTGTTGAATTCGGTCGTCCCAGCATGTTGGTTGTCTGGCCTGATAAGCCCCCCGCAATAATCACACCCCTGATGGAAAGTGAGATGGTCGAGGCGATGACCTGGGTCAAGGACATCCATACTTGGGAAGATTTTGGACCGAACAGCTGGCAAAATGTACTATCCGCAACTCTGGGCCCAAATCCCATGCGGGTCGGTGTTGAAATAAACCTGATGCCCGCGATTGTGCGCAACTGGATGGACGATGCATTGGCCAATGCGGGTGTTACAGACATTGCGCCTGTCTTGGGTGAAATGCGGATGATTAAATCCCCCGAAGAGATTGAAGTAATGAAGCAAGCAGGTGCCATTGCCGGTGATATGATGGCTGCCGCCGAAGGTGCGTTGGCCGCAGGTGTGCCTGAATACGAAGCCGCTTTAGCGGTGATCAACGCAGGCACGCGCAAGGCCGCGGGTTTTCTGACCGATAAGGGGTGGGAGGCGTTTGTGTCGCCAATGATCCATAATTTGCAGATTATGCAATCGGGCAAAGACACATCCATGGTGCATCGTCGCGCCAGTGTGAAAAAGCTGGAAAAATTTGACCCAGTCTATTTCTGCTTTTGCAATATGGCGCAGTTCAAGCTGTATAAGCTGGGTTTTGACCGGATGTTTTTTGTCGAAGCTGTCTCGGACGAGGCCGCCAAAGTTCAACAGGCAGCACTGGATGCACAACAAGCCGCGATTGCTGCGATTAAACCCGGTGTTACGGCGGAAAGCGTGGCCGAGGCGGCGAATGTTGTCTACCGCGAGCGGGGTTATGAAACGGGCTACCGCACGGGACGGTCTATAGGCATGTCCTATCTTGAAGCCCCGGAACTGAAGGCGGGCGATAAAACTATTCTGCAACCTGGCATGACCTTTGCGGTTGACGGCGGCATATCTGTTGACGGTGAATTGGGTGGGCGTATTGGCGACAGTATCGTTGTGACTGACACGGGGTTTGAGTATCTGACGAATTATCGCCGCGATATTTTGATCGCAGGAAGCTAAGATGAAGCTTGCCGTATTCCAATCCGCAGGCGGGGGGCTAAGTGTGCAAACGCGCCTAACCAAACTGGGTGATGCCTTGGCACAAACTGACTGTGATCTGATGATCTGCCCAGAGCTTTACCTGTCTGGTTACAACGTTGGTGATGCGGTTGGGCAGGTGGCGGATACCCAAAGCGCAGGATTTCTGGAACAAGCTGCCGCACTGGCCAAATCCAGCAAGACCGCATTGGTTATAGGATATCCTGAACAGGTTGATGGTGTGTTATACAATTCTGCGCTGTTACTGGATGATGCAGGGCACCCCCGTGCAAATCACAGAAAACTGGCAATTCCACCGGGATTTGAAGAGGGCCATTTCACGGCGGGAAATACGATGACCTTGTTTGATTATATGGGGCTGAAATGCGCTATTTTGATATGCTATGATGCGGAGTTCCCTGAAAACGTGCGCAAAGCGGCCCAAATGGGGGCGCAGTTGGTAATTGTGCCAACGGCATTGAATGTAAACTGGCCCGTTGTTGCTGACAAGGTTATGCCAACGCGGGCATTTGAAAACGGGGTCTGGCTGGCCTATGCGAACCATGCGGGCGTTGAAAATGGCCTAGAGTATTATGGCCATAGTTGCATTGTGACACCAACCGGGGGGGATGCTGCGCGCGCAGGCCAGGCCGAAGAAATACTGCTGGTGGAAATCGATGTAGAGGCTGTAAAAATTGCACAAAATAGGCTTCCCTATCTAAAAGACGTTACAAGTCTGTTCCCTGTGTTATAACCTTCCAGTCACTAGAGGGATTGGAAGGTTTGCAGATGAACATCGGTATGATTGCCAAAAAGGCTGACCTGCCTGTAAAAACCGTACGCTACTATGCCGATGTGGGGTTGGTTAAGCCCACGGGCCGCACCGATGCCGGCTATCGAACATATGACGGTAAAACCTTGCGCAAACTGATATTTGTGCGCCGTTCGCGCGCCATGGGGTTTTCCATCGAGGAATGTCGTAAACTGTTGGGGCTATTTGAAGATCAAAGTCGGGCCAGCGCAGAGGTGCGCAAGATAGCCAAGCAGCATCTGGTTGAGATCGACACAAAACTGGACGAGCTGAAAAAGCTGCAAAAAGAACTGTCCTTGCTGGTCGGCAGCTGCAACGGTGATGATCGCCCTGATTGTCCCATCCTTGATGCGCTGGGCCGTGGATAACTATCAAAACTTGTGGATAGCTTGATCTTTTCTGTGGGTATCCCCGGATTTATTGAAGTTTTATCTTTACAGAAAGCCATTTGTATAACACCATATGTAGTAAGCAGAGCGGGAACAACCGCGATACTTAGCGAAGTCCTCTAATTTTTGGGCATCGACCTCACTAAAACAAAAGATATGAGGGACAGGCAAATGGCAAACACAGAACACTATCTGGGTACAGATGATTTACATCCGATTGATGTCGTCGAAACACTTGCGACACATTACGAATGGGATTTTGACCGCGTTGCAGAAGATCAAATTGCAATGGTCGTGGAAGGGTCCTGGCGAAACTATTCAATTACGCTTGCGTGGTCGTCGTTTGACGAAACCCTGCGGATGGTCTGTACCTTTGAAATGGATCCGCCTGCCGATACAATTCCCGCCCTATATCATGCGCTAAACGAGGCTAATGATGCGTCTTGGGCCGGTGCGTTTTCATTCTGGCGCGAACAGCGTTTGATGGTTTATCGCTATGGCTTGCTACTGGGCGGAGAGGCCACGGCGCAACCTGAACAGGTTGACCAGATGTTGTCCGCAGCGGTTGCCGCATGCGAACGGTTTTATCCGGCGTTCCAGTTGGTCTGCTGGGGAAACAGCCCCGTGAAAGAGGCAATGGGCATTGCAATGACCGAAGCCTACGGTCGCGCTTGATCTTCATCTGATTTTGCACGATTGTCACCCTGAAAAAGGGTGATTTGCAATGGGCTTCTCTACAATAAATCAAAAAGGTCTGGTCCTGCTGGGCTGCGGTAAAATGGGGTCTGCCATGTTGCAGGGCTGGTTGGCGCGGGGCATCAAACCGGGTGCGGTGACGATCCTTGATCCGCACCCCTCTGACTGGGTGCAAAGTCTGGTTGCCGAAGGTGTTTCGCTGAATGTCGATTTACCACCGGCCCCTGCGGTTTGCATTCTGGCCGTGAAACCACAAATGATGGGT
>DAOUQS010000099.1 GCA_030625465.1 Amylibacter sp.
AAACACATGGAATATTTCTATTTCCACAACTGCCTTTATGAAGGTGTGTGGAAAGATAATAAACGCCGCTGGACGGAACAAATACCGACATGGGATGTGCTGCGGACTTATGGCAAAGACTATAAATGTATCTTTGTCGGCGACGCCAGCATGTCCCCATATGAGGTGGCTTATGTGGGTGGGGCCAATGAACATAATAATGCGGAAGCCGGGCAGACATGGCTGGCACGCGCGCGCGAACAATGGCCTGACAATGTCTGGATCAATCCGGCGCGACAGGATCATTGGGACTATACCCAGTCCATCGAAATGATCCGCCATGTGTTTGATGGCCGTATGCACCCGATGACCCTTAAGGGGATTGAGGCGGCGATGAAAGAGCTGGGCAGGTAGCCGCTACAGTTGCATCATACGCCTTGCCTGATCCAACCAAGGTTTTCCGTCGGGATCATTGCCGTTGATGAACAGATCAATCTGGGGATTATGGCCCCGGGTATCGGTGACAATCACTTTAAGTGGCGCGGATGTGGTTGCAACGCGGTGTGCTGTGAACGTGGTATTTTTCGGCGATATAACCCTGTCAGTACATCCGTGGAATAGTAGTGACGGGACGCCGTTCGCGGCCAATCGCCAAGGCTGGACCATGGCGGCACACAGACCGATAACGGCATCGGGGCGGCTTAGGCCCTGCCAGACGCCACGCGGCGGAAAGGCCAATGACAGTGCCGCAATGCCGCCTGCTGAAACGCCAAGCACCAAAAGCGGCCCGGTTTTGCCGGCAAGTGGTCCGTCTTTGTCGCGCAGGAAAAAAACCGCATCAGACAAATCCTCTAGGGCGGCATAAAGGCGCGGGCCGCAAAATTGCGGGTTTATCGGCATGCCGACACGGGCTGTCCGTGCTTGTGCGGCTTCGATTGCGGGTCGGTTATCTTGGGGAAAAGCGGTAATATCTGTTTTCAGGCGGTAATCGACCGAGGCCACAAGCACCCCTTCGGCGCATAGCTTTTCGGCCAGATGCCGTGCCACTATATCCTTTCGGTTACCCTTTTTGAAACCGCCGCCATGCGCGTATAGCAATGTGGCCCTGATTTTCTTTTTGGGACGGAAAATGTCCATTTTCAGGCCGGTTCCATCGGCCGTGGTTTTATAGACTGTATCGGGTTCTATTTCAAAGGGCTTGGCTGGCATTATGATCCGAAAAAATTATTCCTGAGGGCACATAATACCCTATAGAGTGTGTTTTGAAAGAATTTTCATTCGAAAAGAATTTCAGTAATACGATTGCCATTATGCGGCCTGATGCCCATATTCCATCCATGCTGAAACTTGCTCCCATTCTTATTGCCCTTGTTTACGGGATCATCATGTACCGTTTTTCGGCTTGGCGCACGCGTGGGGAACTGGATGCCAAATCAACACCGCTACAGGATGCAGGCTTGCAGCATATTATGGACCAGATGGCGGGCGCACTGGATCTGGACCAGATCAAGGTTTTTATCTATGAAATAGAGCCTGTAAACGGGCTGGCGGCCCCCGACGGGCGGATATTCATTACACGCGGATTTATGAACAAGTTCAAAGCTGGCGATGTGACCGCGGACGAGCTGGCAAGTGTTATTGCCCATGAACTGGGGCACGTGGCTTTGGGGCATTCGCGCCGCCGGATGATTGATTTTTCAGGGCAAAATGCCATTCGTGTGGCGTTGGGCATGGTTTTGGGGCGGATCATACCGGGTGTCGGGGCGTATCTTGCCAATATGCTGGCAACCATGGTGGGCGCGCACCTGTCACGCAGTGATGAATACGAGGCCGATGCCTATGCCGCCGCCCTGTTGACCAAAGCCGGTATCGGCACGCAGGCGCAAAAAAGCCTATTTTTGAAGTTAGAGGCCCTGACGGGGGCTTCGGGACAACCGCTGGCCTGGTTGATGAGCCATCCGAAAACACATTTACGGATCGCGGCCATTGAAAAACTTGAAAACCGCTGGTCGGCGAAATCCTGATTTTCATAATATTTTAAACATTAGGGATTAAAGCGGGTTTTAGTTTGATGAAAGCCTGCCACCTATGTTTGTACAAATCACCTATGACAGCCGCGCCTGTGCCCGCATTACCGATCGGGATATTGAGAAAATCACCGCATGTTCATTGTCGAAAAACATCGCAAATGACCTGACCGGTTTTCTGTACCATGATGATCAGCGGTTTTTGCACATTCTGGAAGGGCCGACAGAACAGGTTTCGGATGCAATGGAACGCATAACCGGTAACCCTATGCATCATTCACTGAAAGTGCGTTTGATGAACCGTGGTCGTGAACGTAGTTTTCCCGACTGGCCCTTTGGCACATTGGCCGCGACTGACCCTGAATTGCGCAGGATTATCAGAAATATGGGGTTTCGCGATGTGTTTGATGCCAATGTACTGGATGTCATTAAAATCATTAAACGCGTTGCCGGGCGCAAATATCGCATGATGACCAGTTTGGAAAAACAAAGCCTGACGGATGCCCGCAGGATCATAAGACCGAAAATACCATTGGGGGTAACCGAAGATATATTAGACTTCCGTCGTTAAAAATTTCCCAAGTCTGGGTAATCGCGTGCGTTTCAATAGTTTGCGGATGTCTTTGGGTTCGCCTGAATGCTGTTCTGCGGCCTGTTGTATATCACGCGCAACACGCTTCATTTCAGACGGGTTTTCCCGGGCAAACTCCACCAGAAAACTGTCGGGGTCACGGCGGATTATACCATGGCTTGATAATATGCGCGTGGGGAAGTCCTTTAGGTTCAGTGTCATGATCACATCTGCATTGCCATGAATGGCTGAAGCCAGAACATGAATGTCATTTTCATCAGGAAGCCACAGCCCGTCCGGGTTGCCGGCGGCAATTTCTGCATTTGGCCAGCTGGCGCGAATTAGGGCTATTTCCACACCGGCAATCTGTGCCTGCTGCACACTGTGTTTTGCCGCGGCGCGGCGCCATTCCTCTAGGATGCGCGCCGACCAAAGCGGTTCAAAGGCACCTATTTTGGCAGCCCGCAGCAGGGTTTCGCGCATAATTGTCGGGTATAAAACACAGGCATCCAGAAGGATACGCATCCCGCACTAATCCAATCTGAAGAATACAGACTTCAGATACGCACTTTCGCCAAGGTTTGCATGTGTCGGATGATCCGCCCCTGCAAAACCGGTGTGAAGGATTTGCGCCGAACGGCCGGATTTACCGATACCGGTTAAGCACGCATCGCGAAAGCCTTGTAAATCAATCGCGTGGGAACATGAACACAAGCCCAGATACCCCCCCGGTGAAACCAGTTGGCTGCCCAGACGCGCAACGCGTTCGTAGGCCCGCAACCCTGCGGACATAGCCACTTTGTTCGGGGCAAAAGCGGGCGGATCGCAAATCACAAAGTCGTATTTTTCACCAGCGTCAATCAGTTCTTTCATCTTGTCGAAAGCATCACCGCGCAAGGTTTCAAACCTGTCGGCGACCCCCATTGCATCAGCACCTTGTTGCGCCAGACCAAGTGCCGGCTCAGATCCATCCAGTGCTGTCGCCTGAATGGCACCGTGGGCAAGGCAGGTCAGTGAAAAGCCGCCAACATGGGAAAATACGTCCAGCACCCGCAGGCCTTTGGCAAGCTTGGCGGCAAAGGCGTGATTGGGACGTTGGTCAAAAAACAGTCCGGTTTTCTGGCCGCCCTGAATGTCGGCCATAAATGTCGCCCCGTTCATTTGAACAGGGATTGCCCCGTCAATACTGCCGGTCAAAATCTTGTTTTCGTTGTCCAGACCTTCCAGCTTTCGTGCGCGTCCCAACGCGTTTTTATAAACTGTTGTAAGGCCCAGATCCCCGGTCAGGATTGCGGTGAAATCGTCCAGCATGTTTTCGGCCCAAAATGCATTGGGCTGGATCACGGCTGTGTCACCGAAACGGTCGATAATGACGCCGGGCAAACCATCGGCCTCGGCGTGGACCAAGCGGTAGAAAGGTGCGTCAAACAAACGGGCGCGCAGGGATAAAGCGGTCTCCAGCTTTGTGCGCAGCCAATCGCGGTCAATGCATTGCCCTTCGGTTCTGTCCATAAAGCGCGCGGCTATCTTGGAATTTGCATTGAACGTGCAAACCCCCAGAAATATGCCCGCATTATCTGTCAGGTTTACAAAATTCCCTGCAGATATCTTTTTGGTGCGCCGGTCCATGACCAGCTCATTTGAATAGACCCAAGGAAACCCGAACCGGAATTTTTGCGGTGAGGTTTTGGGAAGAAGGCGGATTGTGGGGTAGGGTTCATGTGTCATTCCCCGCTAGTAACGGGTTTCATGGCCGACGAAAAGCCAGAAAACAACACTAAACGGGTTGATACGGGGTTTTCTTAGCTATCGCCGCCTTTGGACATTTCCAAATACATCAGATTTTCGATATGTTTTGTGATGCGCACCTTTTGTGTTTCGCCATGTGCCATCGCGGTTATGGCGCGCGTGCCGCCATAGGCTTTCAGTGATGCGTTGATGGTTTTGGCCTCGGCAAGGGGAATGCCGGTTTTTGCATCGCGCAGGACATAATCAAAGTTGATGTTGTGGCGACCGCCTACGGAATAACGGGTTTTCTCGGTTAGGGCGTGAAACATGTTCAAGCGCACTTCCATCGTGACAGGCTGGCCGTCGGGCACTTTTGAAACGCCTTTGACAATGGCATCTATCAAGATGTCCTGAACCTGAACCTTGCGATCCCCAAGCGGGTCTTCGCGCCAGACGATATCGACCAGCGGAAGATATACATTGGCCTCTGAGACGGTCAGCTCATCGGGGATTATCACGGTTAACTGCGTCACCAGATATCCGGATTGAATTTCGTGTACGGCACCCGGAGCGGATTGAATGACGTTTTTGCTGGCGACATTTTGCGTTGTTGCGCAAGCGGTAACAGACAAGGCAAGCGCCATGCGTGCGATGTACTTGACCAGATTTGTTCTTAAGCTCTTGTGTTTCATTTTTTGCCCTACCCACAATTAGAATGTGATTTTCAAGATAATTTGAAGTATAAATGTGTTTAATTTTAGGGGTGAGAGGGTATTTTCCAAGGTTATTTTATGAATATAACATGCTGGAAACATGGTGAAATTACGCCTTATCACGATGAATAAGGCATGATTGACAAAGTCCAGACGTGATAAAACCGCAGCTTTCGCCACGGTCTATCGCGTTCGGGATTGAATTATTTAGTGTGCTGCGCGTGCTGAAAAGCCAACGGACAGGCTTTTTACCCATGTGCTTACCCATGTGCGGAAATTGCGTCCGAATTCGGCCATAGCTTCGGCCCGCATTTTACGTGCGTTTGCTTCGATGGCTGCAATATCGACAATTTGATTGTTGATTGTAATTTTACCTACGGTAGTCATTGGAATGCTCCTGTTCATGTCGCGCTTTACATAGGCAGCAAAGTGAACCGGTACATCAGTCAATACTACAATTCCGGTATGCGCCTGACGCATATCTAGTTGGAAAAGCTATGCGCAGTCGTTTGGCTGATTCTTATGAATAGTATTTCGGTTTTGTGTTTTTTTGCGCAGCGGACTTCAGCCAGTTGAACACATGTTCGCCGACAGATCTGAAGCAGACCACATATGCGGTTTTGTCCGAACTTAACCAAAATGCGACAGGTAGTTGCCCCAGCCGCGTGCGGCGCATGTCACCAATTTGAAACGCATCCGCCGACAGGTTCGCAGGCGAGCCTTTGGCCAGTACATCGCGAATACCGGCACCTTCCAGTGAAAACATTGCGCGCGCATCCGATACATTGACGGCCAGTATATGGCTACCGGCCAAAGCCTTATCCAGCTTGGCCACGGTCGCATCCGCTTTTGCGTGATCGACCAGCAACAGCAATTCGTCAGGGGACATCCACGCGGCGGCGCCTTTTGCACCGCTGTTGATGCTGCCCGCTTTGGGTATGATAACACCGGTAGCCGCCTTGACAGCCTTGGCCAAAACGTCCGATGACAAGTCACCGCGCAGGGTGATCATGCCTTGCAGGCCAGTGTCCTTGATGGTGACAGAGCCTTTGAATACAGCACCTTGCAGCGCACTTACAGCATTAGACATTTTGACGTGTCCCTTCTTTATCCAGAAATACCGGATCGCAAATTTCGGCTTTGATGATGCCGCCGTCAAGGGTCGGAAAATCGATGACCTCGCCCATGCGGTTAGGCCCGTTTTCGACCAAGCCCATCGCAATGGCGTGGTTCAGTGTCGGGGAAAAATAGGTTGATGTGACCCGCCCGATCATATGTTTTACCCCGTTTTCACGCGTGGTGCCGTCGGTGGCATAGGCCCCGTCCGGGATCACCGCAAGTGGGTCAACCGGTTTCAGGCCGACAAGTTTCCAGCGTTTGGGGTCAACCATATGCGGGCGCAGCTGCGCGCGTTTGCCCAAGAAATCCTCTTTTTTCTTGGAGATCGCCCAGTTCAGCCCCAAGTCTTGCGGGATCACTGTGCCATCGGTTTCGTCGCCGATCATGATAAAACCTTTTTCCGCGCGCATCACGTGCAGGCATTCTGTGCCGTAAGGTTGAATGCCGAACTCTTTGCCTGCTGCCATACACATATCCCAAAACTCTTGGCCTTGGCTGGCAGGAACTGCAATCTCGTACGATAATTCGCCCGAGAACGAGATGCGGAAGGGGCGGGCCTGAATGCCGCCGATTTTACCGTCCCTGAACTGCATGAACGGCAGGGCTTCGGCTGATAGATCCATGCCGCCAAGTTTTTCCAGCACTTTGCGGGCATTGGGGCCGACCACCGCGATTTGTGCGTATTGTTCGGTGATGTTGGCGGTGTAGACTTTCCAGTCCCACCATTCGGTCTGCAACCATTCTTCCATCCACGCGTGAATGCGGTCGGAACCGCCCGATGTGGTGTGGCAAAGATACGTGTCTTCGGACAGGCGCGCGACCACGCCATCATCCGACAGAAAACCGTTTTCGGTACACATCAAGCCGTAGCGGCAAAAGCCGACTTTCAGCGTGCTCATCATATTGGTGTACATCATATCCATGAACTTGCCTGCGTCTGGCCCTTTGACAATGATCTTGCCCAAGGTGGATGCGTCCAGCAATCCGCAGTTTTTGCGGGTGTTCA
>DAOUQS010000186.1 GCA_030625465.1 Amylibacter sp.
ACAGATCACCAAGCTCGCAACCCATTCGCCCATCGCCATTATTGAAGATATTCTTGGCCTTGCATCCATCGTTGTTATTCTAACGGTCGGATTATATCTGCCCGGATTATAAGGTTTTGTCTGCTACCTGTCTGGTCTTCCAACCGGATCACCCATCCGACTGTAGCGTTGGTTTCTTCCTCGGGAAACATGGGGGCGCCTATTGCCCCACAACGAAATCCAGATAAAGGTATGCTCTAACTTGACGCTGCAACCGATTGGTTTGCAGCGTTTTTTTCTGCCATATCGATGGCTTCCAAGGTCGCGTCAAACGCAAGCATGATTGATGCGTGGCGGTTTTTATAGGCTTGCGCCGGCAATAGAACCTCTAGATCATCAAACGGGGCAGCAGGTGTCTGGCTGTCGCCTTTCAACATTGCAAAAAGCTGATCGCGTGCATCTGTTATCTGTTGTTTGGACAGCCCCAAAACATGCGACGCTAGAACCGAAGCTGCGGTTTGACCCAATGCGCAGGCTTTAACATCTTGGGCAAAATCCGTAATAATACCATCGGACACAATGACGTCCACCTCAACAGTCGAGCCGCATAAAGGCGAGCGCTTGCGCACTGTGGCGCCCGGGTTTTCCAGGCGCTCTGTTATGGGGATTGCCGCTGCCAACGCTAGAATACGTTGTGAATACAGCTTCATCAGGTTTTGATCGTCTGCCATGTATCTTGGCCTTTGCATTTCATATGTTAAGCGCATAATTAGAGCGGGAATGCAGGAATGCAAAGCGAAAGTGACGATAATGACGAAATTCAATGCAGCATCACTGAAATATGATGAAAAAGGCTTGATCCCCGCGATTGCACAGCAAGATGGCACAGGTGAGGTGCTGATGATGGCATGGATGAACCGTGAGGCGGTGGACGAAACGCTGCGTTCGGGGCATGTAACCTATTGGTCAAGGTCGCGCCAAGCGTTTTGGAAAAAGGGCCTGACATCGGGGCATGTGCAAAAATTAGTGTCGTTGCGGGTGGATTGTGACCGCGATTGCCTGTTGGTTACGGTGGATCAAACCGGACCTGCCTGCCACACCAACCGGCACAATTGTTTTTATACCGAAGTGCGTGATGGTGCCGAGGTCGAGATCCTTTCGCCCGAGGGCTAAAGCCCGACCATTTCGCGAACATCTTGCGGGCTTGCCCCGTCTGCGCGGTATTTTGCGATCGCGCGTGCGTCATCGCGTTTTGCCAGACGCTTGCCGCTTTCATCACGGATCAACCTGTGATGGCGGTAAAGCGGGGTCGGCAATTCAAGCAAAGCCTGCAACAATCTGTGGATTGGTGTGGCCGGTGCCAAATCGCACCCGCGCGTGACATGTGTGATGTTTTGTGCAGCATCATCGACCACTACGGATAGGTGGTACGAAGTGCCGATGTCCTTGCGCGCAAGAACGATATCGCCGCACTCGGCCAGTAGTTTATCTGTGTTTATTTCAATGATTTCAGGCGTTTCACCAGCTGTTTCAATGTAGCTGAGTGTGCGGGGCATTTGTGCAACCGCCTTTCGCATATCCAGACGGATTGCATCGGTTTTAGCCGATTCAATCATAGTGCGACCACGACAAATTCCGGGGTAAACTGGGCCGTCGGGACCAGGATTTACACCTTCTTGCGGGGCTGACATTGCTTGGGCGATATCTTTTCGGGTGCATTTACAAGGGTAGCACAGATCAAGTGCGATAAGCTGTTGAAGGGCTGCTTCATAAGCGGGCAGGCGTGTTGACTGGCGCATAACGGGGCTGGGCCATGACAGGCCAAGCCATGCAAGATCATCGTAAATGGCTTGTTCAAAAGCCGGTTTGCACCGCGCCAAGTCAATGTCTTCTATGCGTAGCAGAAATGTGCCGTTATTTGTGCGTGCGGCATCAAACGCCAGAAGTGCGGAATAGGCGTGGCCCAGATGCAAAAGTCCCGTGGGCGAAGGCGCAAAGCGTTCGATCATAGGGGGAATGTTAGCAATCCTTTAACCAATTTGTCCAGTCAGCTTTGGCCCGTTCGGTATAAGCCAGATAGCGGTCTTTGCGATTGCGTCGCCCGCCTTTGACGTTAGCCACTGGCGGGAATAAACCAAAATTCACATTCATCGGCTGAAAGGTTTTGGCCTCGGCCCCGCCTGTGATGTGGCTGATCAAAGCCCCCATTGCAGTGGTGTTGGGGGGCGACGTTGAAACGTGCCCCTTGGCCTCGGCCACCGCCAAACGACCTGCAAGTATGCCCATGGCGGCACTTTCAACGTAACCTTCAACACCGGTGATCTGACCTGCAAAACGAATTTGGGGCCGTGATTTCAAACGCATCTGGTCATCCAGCAGGCGCGGTGAGTTGATAAATGTGTTGCGGTGGATGCCGCCCAAGCGGGCAAACTCGGCATTTTCCAACCCCGGGATCATCGACAATACGCGCGCCTGTTCGCCGTATTTCATCTTGGTCTGGAAGCCCACGATATTGAACAATGTGCCAAGTGCATTGTCGCGGCGCAGTTGCACGATGGCGTGGGCTTTGACGGTTGGCTGGTGTGGATTGGTCAGGCCAACCGGTTTCATCGGACCCCAACGCAGGGTTTCACGGCCACGTTCGGCCATAACTTCAATCGGTAGGCAGCCTTCAAAATAGGGGGTATCTTGTTCCCAATCCTTGAATTCTGTTTTTTCGGCTGCCAGAAGCGCGTCAATGAAAGCGTTATATTGCGCTTCATCCATCGGGCAATTCAGGTAGGCGGTTTGTTCTTCCACGGTTTCGCCCTTGTCGTAGCGCGACTGGAACCATGCCTGTGACATGTCCACGCTTTCGGCATAGACTATCGGGGCGATAGCATCGAAAAACGCCAATGAGGTTTCATCGGTTTGCGCCAAGACCGCTTCGGCCATGGATTGCGAGGTTAGGGGGCCGGTGGCAATAATGGTCTGGCCCCAGTCGGCGGGCGGCAGGCCCGTAACCTCACCACGTTCAAGTGCGATCATCGGGTGTGACAGTAGTTTTTGCGTGACACCTTGGCTGAACGCATCGCGGTCAACCGCCAATGCGCTGCCTGCGGGAACCGCGTGTTTGGCACCCATTTCCATCACAATTGAACCGGCTGCCCGCATTTCCCAATGCAATAGACCAACCGCATTTGCCGTGTCATCATCTGACCTGAAAGAGTTGGAACAAACCAGTTCGGCCAAACCTTCGGTCTGGTGGGCGAAGGTTTTCACGGTCGGGCGCATTTCGTGCAGGATCACGGGAATGTCCGCACTGGCGATTTGCCAGGCGGCTTCTGATCCCGCCATGCCGCCGCCGATGATATGTATGGGTTTTGTCATAAGGGGCATTTAGGGTAATCGCGGCGGCTTGGAAAGGGATAAACTGGGGTCAAGACCCTAGCGCTTATCGGTTTGGCGATAATAGGCGTAGGCCAGTTTCAGGTATTGCGGGCGCAGGAAATCAAACGGGAACTTATGGCTGGGGTCGGTGTAAAGTCGCGGCAGTTGGGCAAGGGTTTTTTGCCCCAAAAGCAATTGCGCAATCGCTTTGCCACCCCAACTGGCCATCGCGACACCAGAGCCATGATAGGCTAGGCTGGCCCATGCGGTTTGATCGGTGTCAATCGGGCCTAGAAACAGGGCTTTTTTGCGGTTCAATCCGATAAAACCCGACCACTGGTAATCGGTTTCAATCTTTGCCCATGCGGGGAATATTTCATCGAACTGGCGGCGCAGTTCGGGAAAAAATGCATGTTGTTTTGTAAGGTCGCCACTGGTGGCACCGCGCCCGCCGAACATCATGCGCCCATCGGGCAAAAGGCGGAAATAATGCAGCAAGGTGCGGGTGTCGTAGGACATATGGTGTGTTGTCCAACCTTGTGCGGCTTGTTCGGACTGCGTGATCGGGCGGGTGACCAGAATGCTGGAAACTGCGGGCAGAATGCGCCCCTTGCTCCAGCTTGGGATGGTTTCTGCCGTGTAGCCGTTGGTGGCAATGATGATCTTCTTGGCAGTAATTATGCTGTTCTTTGCGGTCAGGATATAGTGGCCGTTTTGGCGGGTCACCGACTGGATCGCAGTTTCTGGTGACAAGGTCGCACCCGCATCAATCGTGGCATCCGCCAAGGCATGCAGGTAGTTCAGCGGGTGCAAACCAAAGCCCCATGGCAGGATCATACCACCATAAAACGCAGGACTTTTGGCCCCAAACGCGGTCAGTTCCTGCTTGTCCATAACTGTGGTTTTTAGGCCCAGAAGCTGGTTTACCTCATCGCTTTCGATGCGCAACTGTTCC
>DAOUQS010000301.1 GCA_030625465.1 Amylibacter sp.
CGGATACATCCACCCGTTTGGCGGTGACGCTGATAAAGGGCTGCTTGCCGACCAGAATGCTGTTATATGAAAAGTAGGGTTTGCCCCTGATGTGGTCTTCGGACAGGGATGTCAGTTGTCCGCTGCGATTGTACCGGAATACTTGCGCGTCAAACACGTGGGAGGCCACCCAGTAAGCCTCATCGCGCCAACCAAACTCCAGCGCTTCCAAAAGGAACGGCTCGGATGTTGTAACCGCCGCCACCCCATGGCTGGCTTTGGATCGGGCATCCCCGGGCAGGTTCAATCCGTAATAGCCTTGCCAGCGCAAAATAGGTTCATATTTTGAAGCCAGTTCCACCGGCAGGCCCAACCTGACCCCGATGCGCCCCGCGTATTGTTCATAGCCAATGCGGCCTTCCTGCACGTAACGCCCGTTGGATTGGCCGCGCACTGCAAGGCCGCGAAAACGCCCGCCTGCGACCAGTTGTTGCAAATCCCAGTTGCCCAGCAGATTTTGTGCGGCAGGCAACAGTTCGGGAAATGCCTCGGTCACGGCCAGTAGGCCGGACATAAACCGCATGATATCCAGTGCCGACCAGCCAATACCGTTTGCCAGCTCTTTATTGGCATAATCGGTCATTTTCAGGCTGCTGATATTATAGGCCTTGTTTGGCAGTGTGTTCTTGTAAAGCGGCAGCCGCATAACGCTGTTGAATGCCCGCAACATGCGCCCTGATGCCTCATCCCGCGAAATAATCCCCAGCCTATAGGCTGAAACTGTCGCCAGAAGATACGCGCCTTCGTCCCACATGGTCATTGATTCGAAGTTGCGCACGGATGGTACCAACCCGGTTTCCGGATCGGTATTCTTCGCGAAATAGGTCCATGCTGTTTTGGCATAGCCCCGTTCGGTTTCGGTTAATGGTTCAAACGCCGGGCTTTTCGGATTGAACGCCGGATTCGATTGTGTATGCGCAGGGATGGCGGTCCAGATCAGCCAGAAAAAGGCAATTAAGATGCGCATAGATACGTGGAACCCTGATGAAGTAAGGCCAATGGTAGACCCATAGTGTTGGTCAGTGGTTAATGGCAGGCTTTTTCAGCCAGTATTTGCGCATCATTTAATTTGAATTGTCTGCTTTTCCAGAAAGGCTTCGAACGCATCCAGATTGACGCATTCGAACTGCCCGAAGCTTTCCATCCAGACGGATGCGTCTTTCATTGCGTCCATTTGCAGTTTGCACCATTTTACCCGACCGCGTTTTTCCTGTGCGATCAGGCCCGCGCGGGTCAGGATGTGCAGATGTTTGGATATTGCGGCCAGTGATATCTTGAACGGTTCGGCGACATCTGTCACGGCCATATCATCCTCTAACAACATGGTCAGGATTTCGCGGCGCGTAGGGTCGGCTAAGGCTGCAAAGACAAGATCAATCGGGTGTGACATAGGCGTTTGCCTAGCGTGAAGCGTGGGGGAAGGTCAACCATATGGTTGATTTTCTGTCTGGGCTTATCCGATCAACGGGCATATGTTGGCGCTGAATTTGGAAGGTGTGACAATGGCAGGAAAAACGCATTGCTATGCGGTGGATGTTGAATGGACCGGAAACCTTGGTTCAGGGACGACTGATTTCACCGGATATTTGCGCGATCATGTGATCCGCGCAAAGGATAAGGCGGATATTGCCGGGTCGGCAGATCCTGCATTTCGCGGTGATCCCGCAAGGTGGAACCCCGAGGAAACCCTGGTGTCCTCTATCGCCACCTGTCACAAGCTTTGGTATCTGCATCTGTGTTGTGATGCGGGTATTGTGGTGACAGCTTATCGTGATCACGCAACCGGTGAAATGGCAATGAATGCGGATGGCAGCGGGCAGTTTACCCATGTGGCTTTATCGCCAACCGTGACAATTTCAGCGGGCAATGCCGTGCTGGCAAAACAACTGCACCACAAGGTCGGGGCATTGTGTTTTATCGCGCGTTCGGTCAACTTCCCGATTAAACATGACGTGACGATTATCGTAGAGGATTAACCAATGGCATTGCACTTGAACGAAGGCTTTAACCGGATCGGTGAGGAAAACGCTTTTGCGGTTCTGGCCCGTGCGCAGGCACTGGCCGGCGAAGGCCGCGATATTATCAACCTTGGTATCGGCCAGCCTGATTTTCGCACCCCCGAACATATTGTCGAGGCGGCAGTCAAAGCCCTGCGTGATGGGCATCACGGCTATACGGCCGCGACCGGAATGGTCGAGCTGCGTGAAGGTGTCGCGGCTGACATTGACCGGCGGTTGGGGCAAGATGTGCATCCTGATAATGTGCTGATTGTACCCGGCGGCAAGGTGACGATGTTTCTGGCAATCCTGATGTTCGGCGCCCCGGGAAAAGAGATACTGTACCCTGATCCCGGCTT
>DAOUQS010000412.1 GCA_030625465.1 Amylibacter sp.
ATGTCCTTCCATGCCTTCAAGGCGGGCAATGCGTGCGGTTGCTTCGGCCACCGCCCTAGAGCCTTCGCGCGTTGCTTCTTGCCATGTAACGATCTTCAGGTACTTATGAACCGACAAGCCGCCTGTGTAGTTTGCCGCACCAGATGTGGGCAGTACGTGATTGGTACCCGAGGCTTTGTCGCCAAACGCAACCGTGGTCTCTTCGCCCAGAAACAATGACCCGTAGCACGTCAGGCGGTCTTTCCACCAAGCGCGGTCCTGTGCCTGTACGGTCAGGTGTTCCGGCGCGTATTTATCCGAAGTCGCGGCCATTTCTTCACGGTCTGCACATAGGATAACTTCGGCATAGTCGCGCCATGCCGCTGTCGCGTTTTTACAATTCACTTCCGGCAGGTCATTGATCAGCTTTGGAACCATTTCCATCACTTCTTGCGCAAGTGCGCGGTCATCCGTGACCAACCATACGGGTGAATTATATCCATGCTCGGCCTGACCGACCAGATCGGATGCGACGAACAGCGGATCAGCGGTTTTATCCGCCAGAATAAGGCTATCTGTCGGGCCGGCAATCATATCGATACCAACCCGCCCGTACAAAATACGCTTGGCCTCGGCTACGAACTGGTTACCGGGGCCGACAATGATATTTGCTTTGGGCAAGCCAAACAAACCAAAGGCCATAGCGGCCACGCCTTGCACGCCACCCATCGCCAGAATTTTATCTGCACCCGAGATGTGGGCCGCATAGATAATTGCAGGGTGAATACCCACTTCGGGGTGCGGTGGCGAACATGCCGTGATTTGCTTGCAACCCGCGACTTTCGCAGTTGTCACCGTCATAATCGCGGACGCTATATGCGAATAACGCCCGCCCGGAATATAACATCCTGCGGCATCCACCGGAATGCTTTTCTGGCCGACAATCAGGCCGGGCTGCACTTCAAACTCCAGATCGGTAATCGTCGCCTTTTGCGCTTCGGCAAAGCGGCGAACGTTATCTTGTGCAAACCGGATATCATCCTTTAGTTTTTGCGGAACCAGAACCGACGCCGCTTCAATATCCTGCATTGTCAGTTCAACATTGCCTTCGTAGCCATCGAACTTTGCGGCATACTCAAGTGCGACGCTATTACCGCCCGCTTCAATATCGGCCAAAATTTTCTTAACGATCTCGTTAACTTCGCCCGAGTCGCTTTTTGCCGTCAAAGTTGCTTTTTTCAGATACTCAACTGGCATCTTTT
>DAOUQS010000303.1 GCA_030625465.1 Amylibacter sp.
GCCATGAAAGTCTATGAAGGGCGGCCAAACATTGCCGACACCCTACAAGACGGCGGCGTTGATCTGATCTTCAACACCACCGAAGGCACCCAGTCCCTAAGCGACAGCAAACCGATCCGTGCCGCCGCCCTATACAAAAAAATATCCTATTACACCACGGCCGCGGCTGCCAATGCGGCTGCCAAAGCGATCCGCAACATGCGTGAGGGCGAGATAGAGGTTAGGGCCTTGCAAGAATATTAAGGCCGCACGCAACCTGCCCCTAGCAACATTCACGCCCAGCACCTATATTAGGCACTGTTAACGTATGAACTTGGGGGCTTGATGTCTGCTACATCATTGCAATGGATCGCTTATTTTATTCTGGTTACCATCATCTGGGTGGTTGCAGCCGGTGCCTATAGCGGGTCTTTGTGATGGGGAAACGTTATGGTGGCAAGTTCAGCCCCGAAACTACGCCCGACGCGCCTGCCAACAGGTTTCGTGGCAAAAAAGCCTATAAATCCAACATCCGTGCCAAATTGCTGTTTCTGGTGCCCCTGCCGCTGTTGTTTTCCGGTATCGGTGAACTGAAGGCAAGCAATGGGATCGGTATGGTCTATGAATGGGGCGCTTTGGCGATCCTGTTGCTGGCCGCATGGTTGCTACGCGACGGGCTGGAAGCAGAAGAGGCCTATCACGCACGCAAAGTCGCCCGCCCGCCCACAATCCCGCGAAAGATATTTGCATCGGCCCTGACCGGTATCGGTGTAGCACTGGCAGCCTTTGGCGGCGCGCATGTGGCCATACTCTCTAGCCTGATATTCGGGGTCGCTGCCGCCATTGCCCATTCCCTGAGTTTCGGCATCGACCCGTTGCACAGCAAAGGCATGGAAGGGTTCGACGACTTTGAAGCGGACCGCGTTGCCAAAGCGGTTGAGCGGGCGGAAAAACTGCTGGCCGAAACCATATCCGCATCCAGCCGCTTCAATGACCGCGCCCTTGAAGGGCGCATAGAAAGCCTTGCCTCTACTGCCCGCGACATGTTTCGCACGGTCGAGGAAGATCCGCGCGATCTGGCACGCGCCCGCAAATTTATGGGTGTTTATCTAAAGGGCGCGCGTGACGCGACGATCAAGTTCGCCGACCTTTACGCCCGCAACCGTGATGCCGTGGCACGGGCTGATTACGAAGCTTTGCTGGGTGATCTGGAAAAAAGTTTCGCTGCACATCGCAAAGTGTTGCTTCTGGATGATCGCAGTGATCTGGATGTTGAAATAGAAGTTTTACGAGAACGATTAAAACAAGAAGGCGTTTACGCCAAACGATAGGAGAGACAGATGTCAGATGATACCCGCAAAAAGGCCGAAAGCAGCCTGAAAGAAGTTGAAAAAGTTACAGCAGCGGTTCTGCCAGAGCCCAAGGGTGATCTGATTGTTGTGTCCGAAGTGAAGCCCGACCAGAAAAAGGTGATCAAGGCACGTATGGCCGAGATCGATATGAACAATACCCAGTCAATCATCGAATTCGGCTCCAAAGCGCAGGCCGAATTGCAAGTGATCAGTCAAGAAATGCTGGCAGGTGTACGCAACAAGGATGTGGGGCCGGCTGGCGACAGTCTGCGCAGTATGGTCACATCCATTCGCGGGTTCTCTGTGGATGAGCTAAATCCGAACCGACGGCGCAGCTGGTGGGAACGCCTGTTGGGGCGCACGGCCCCCGTTGCAAAATTCATGGCGCGTTATGAAACCGTCCAGAACCAGATCGACATGATCACCGACGATCTGCTGGACCATGAACATGTGCTGCTGAAAGACATCAAATCGCTGGATAAACTTTACGGCAAAACGCTTGCTTTCTATGACGAGCTGGCACTTTATATCGCGGCTGGTGAGGAAAAGATCAAATATCTGGATGATAAAACCATCCCGGCAAAGGCAAAACAGGTTGAAAATGCAGCCAAGGACAAAGGTGTTATCATGGCGCAGGAACTGCGTGATCTGCGTAGCGCACGCGATGATCTGGAACGCCGTGTGCACGATCTGAAACTGACGCGGCAAGTGACGATGCAATCCCTGCCTTCAATCCGTCTGGTGCAGGAAAACGATAAATCACTTGTCACCAAGATCAATTCGACACTGGTCAACACAGTGCCCCTTTGGGAAACCCAACTGGCACAAGCCGTTACAATCCACCGCTCGCGCGAAGCCGCCGAGGTAGTCAAAGAAGCCACTGACCTGACCAATGAATTGCTGGAAAGCAACGCCGAGAACCTGCAAGTGGCGAACCGCGAAGTGCGCAAGCAAATGGAACGTTCCGTGTTTGATATCGACAGCATCCGCAAGGCCAATGAATATCTGATTGCCACGATTGAGGAAAGTCTGGCGATTGCAGATGAGGGTAAG
>DAOUQS010000372.1 GCA_030625465.1 Amylibacter sp.
ACCTGTGGCTTCAAACAAAACAACATCATGGCCACGTTCGCCGCAGACCCGCGCGGCTTCCATTCCGGCAGGACCGCCGCCGACAATGACTACTTTCTTGCGCCTGCCCGCTGTTGGCTTAACCTGATGCGGCATCACCGCTTCGCGCCCGGTGGCCGCATTGTGTACACATAAAGTGCCACCGCCGCCGTAAATCCTGTCCAGACAATAACCCGCCCCCACGCAAGGGCGAATGCTGTCTTCTTTGCCTGCTTCCAGTTTATTAACGATATTGGGATCAGCGATATGGGCGCGCACCATGCCGACCATATCCAAAGCGCCGCTTTCAATAGCGTGGCGCGCTGAAGACAGATCAGCAATTCTACAGGCGTGGAACAACGGCACTTTGATCCGGTCACGCAGCTTCGCGATTTGCCCGACCCACGGGGCCAGCGGGGAATGCATTCCCGGAATGTGATGGCTTAGGGTATGATCGGTATCAATCTTGCCAAAATTAACCGTCATATAATCAATCAGACCGGTTTCGGAAAGTATCTGTGCTGCTTCAGTACCTTCTTGCAAACAAATCCCGTTTGGATCGCCTTCATTCATCCTTGCCGGACGCCAAGGATGAAATCAGGTCCGACAGCTTCGCGCATGGCGGTAAATATCTCGATGGTAAACCGCAAACGGTTTTCCAGTGAACCACCATAAGCGTCCGTGCGAAAATTGGTCAGCGGCGACAAGAACTGTTCCGGCAAATGCCCGTGCTGCAACACTTCGCAGCCATCCAGACCACCTTCTTTGCAACGCAGGGCCGCATCCGCATAGGCTTGGCGCACCCGTGCGATATCGGCCATATCCATCACCTTGGGAAAGGCCCTATGCGCGGGTTCGCGTACCCGGCTTGGCGCGATCACCGGCAGCCAGTCGGCTTTGTCCCAAACTGTGCGCCGTCCCAGATGCGAGATCTGGCAAATCAGGCCGCAATCATATTTGTGGATACGGGCAGAAAACTCTCGGAAATACGGGATGATGTCGTCAGTGGCCAGATTAAGCTGTCCGAAAACCGAAGGGCTATCGGGCGCGATGCTGGCGGAACCCCCGAACATCGTCATAGCAAGACCGCCTTGCGCTTTGGCTTCGTGATACAGTTGATACTGTTCTTTGGGCATGCCGTCTTTGGAATAGGCAGGTTCGTGCGGCGTGGACAGGATACGGTTTTTCAACGTCAGATGCTTCAGTTGAAAAGGTTGCAGCAGGATATCTTTTTTAGGCGCCATCCGAACCTCTGTATGATGTGTATTTCATAAAGGAAATCGTAGGGTGATTGGAAAATAAAGCTAGGGTAAAGTATATATCCGCGACTTTTTATCCACCAGAAAGCGGTAAAGCAACTAAATGTCCCAGATAGGACATTACGTATCTTATTGATATTACTTATATTATCAAAAAAATAGTTGTCTACACCCAGCCAACCCTACCCGCGAAACCCTGTTGCGACCACAAATTTTTCAGAGCTGTCAGAGCGGCTGCTGGCGGGTTTGGCATTGGCGACTTTGGTGAATTTCTCTTTCAGCAATTTTTGCAAATCACCCTCGGCCCCGCCGGCCAGAACCTTGGCGACAAAGGTGCCGCCGTCTTCCAGCACGTCGAACGCAAAATAGGCCGCAGCCTCGCACAGGTTAATAATCCGCAAGTGATCGGTTTGTTTATGCCCCGAACTGGATGCCGCCATATCTGACATCACC
>DAOUQS010000344.1 GCA_030625465.1 Amylibacter sp.
GATGAAGTGATTAAGGCGGCAGATGAAGCGGGCTTGGCCATGGTCTATACCGGCATGCGCCACTTTAGGCATTAAGGGGCTGGGTTTGGGTAAGACACTTGTCATTGCGGGTATAACCTTTTTGATCGACCAGATCAGCAAATGGTACGTTGTCGAATATCTTGATCTGAAAACAAAATATGCAATCGATGTTCTACCGCCGTTTCTGAATTTCCGCATGGCATGGAATGAGGGCATAAATTTCGGGCTGTTTGCAAACGGTGCCGATACAATGCGCTGGGTGCTGATTGGCTTGGCCTTGGCCATTTCGATCGCGGTTTTATGCTATGCGCGAAATTTCAAAGGCTGGCTGGCGGCCTTGTTTCTGGGTTGCATTGTCGGCGGTGCGCTTGGCAATGCCCTTGATCGGTTCGTATATGGGGCGGTTGCGGATTTCCTGAATATGTCATGTTGCGGTTTTAACAATCCGTTTTCGTTCAATGTTGCGGATGCGATTATTTTCTTTGGCGCCTTCGGTTTGATATTCTTTTCCGAAAAGCTGAATAAGAGGGCGTGACGCGGATTAATTTCTAGGCTAAACAGTGACACGAAAGAGTTTGCTAAGGTGTGGGCCGTATATGTATGTTCGGATGCTAAAACTGATTTTACCGGTATCACTTGTTGTCTTGTTGTCAGCATGTGGCAATGACCCTGTGTTTGGTAAGAATGGCAATTTTAGATTAAAAGATGCCGGCCCGGACGAGTTTTCAGTCCTGCCGACCAAAGAACTGGTATTTCCTGAAGATTACGCAACCCTGCCAGAACCGACACTGGGCTCCAGAAATCGGGCGGAAATAACCCCTCAACGTGATGCGATTGCCGTATTGGGCGGCAAGCCTGAACAGCTGGACAGCAAAACGATCGGTAGCGGGGAACAACCGTTGATCACTGCCGCTTCCCGGCACGGTGTTTCACCAGAGATCCGCGAAACACTGGCTGCTGAAGATAAAGAGTATAGAAAAAAGAACCGCGCAAGGTTCTTTGACAAATGGTTCCACAATGACAAAGGCTATTTAAAGCGCCATGAAGGACAAACTCTGGATGCTTATAAAGAGCTTTCAAGATTGCGTACTATCGGTGTTCGCACGCCGTCGGTTGGGCCAGACAGCTAGGGTCGGACCCACAGGTTTCACAAATGCGTATATCTGGTTGATTGGTGTGTTGATTATGCTTAGTTACGCTTTGTGGATTCATTCAAAAGGCGCATTCAAAGATATGAAAATACTTTCCGGAATTATCGCATTTATTTCAACATTTCTACCGTCGGCATTACCAGCCGAGGTCGTGACCTCTTTCGCGTTGGAAAACGGAATGCAAGTCGTGGTGATCGAAGACCACCGCGCGCCTGTTGTAACCCACATGGTCTGGTACCGGGTCGGGTCTGCGGATGAAAGTGCCGGTAAATCAGGCATTGCGCATTTTCTTGAGCATTTAATGTTCAAGGGCACCAAAACCATGGCACCCGGCGAGTTTTCCAAGATTGTATCGGCAAATGGCGGTCAGGAAAACGCGTTCACTTCCTATGATTATACCGGATACTTTCAAAAGGTCTCGGCGGATCGTTTACCGCTTATGATGAAAATAGAAGCGGACCGGATGCAAAACCTTATTCTGTCAGCGCAAGAGGTTCTGCCTGAACGTGATGTTATCATCGAAGAGCGCAATTCGCGCACAGAAAACAACCCCGGCGCATTGCTGCGTGAGCACCGTAATGCGATGCAGTTTTTCAACCACCGTTACGGCATTCCGATCATTGGCTGGAAGCATGAAATCGCGCAATTAACCCAGCAGGACGCGCTGGATTTTTACAAACGCTACTACGCACCGAATAATGCAATTCTAATTGTTGCGGGTGATACCACCCCTGATGAGGTGCGCCGACTGGCAAAAGAACATTACGGCAAACGCACCCCGTCTTTGGATTTACCTGAACGCAAACGCACCCAGGAACCACCGCATCTGGCGCCCCTGCGTAT
>DAOUQS010000354.1 GCA_030625465.1 Amylibacter sp.
GATGGCGTCTGTCGCCACCAGATAATCCACGTCACCGTTTTGATAAAGTTCGACCTGCGCATTGCGTGCGCGTGGCGATAAAGCCCCCATCACCACCGCCGCCCCGCCCTTTTGACGGCGCAGAAGTTCGGCGATGGAATAGACGTTATCAATGGAAAAGCCGACAATGGCGGAACGTGCCGGCATCCGCGAGATTTTCTTGGTGCCGGAATATGTCAATTCCGAAAACCGGTCACGGCGCATGAAATCCGCGTCAGGCACCAGCTGGGCGATGACACCCCACATAGCATCCGAACCTAGGAACAAGGTTTCCGAGTGGCCGCGCAAGTGCAGCAAACGATCCGTGAACACATGGCCGCGTTCGGGGTCGGCGCATAATTGCACCTCGTCTATGGCCACAAACTCTGTGCCCAAACCGGTTGGCATCGCTTCCACCGTGCAGACCCAATAGGCCGCGCGCGGTGGCACGATGCGTTCTTCGCCGGTGACCAGTGCCACCACGGATGGCCCGCGCATGGCGACAATGCGGTCGTAGACTTCACGCGCCAGCAGGCGCAACGGCAAGCCGATTACGCCGCTGCGATAGGCCAGCATCCGTTCGATTGCATAGTGGGTTTTTCCGGTGTTGGTGGGCCCAAGCACCGCGCAGATGCGCGACATGAATGTCTTTCCTTATAGCGGGGTGCCTTTGACCTTGGCCTGAAGTCGTTCGATGGCTTCTTTAATACCTTCTTGGTGCGGATGCACTTCTAAAGCGCGTTCATAAATGTCCAAAGCATCTTTTGGCCGCTCTAACCCCTCAAGGATCGCCCCCAAGCCCGCCATCGCCCCGAAGTGGCGCGGATTTAACAGCAGCGTTTGACGGATATCGGAAATCGACAGCCCGTATTCATCCATCATATAAAAAACCGTCGCACGCTTGTTCCACGCTTCGGCGAAATCGGGCGCATGATCAATGGCCGCCGAAAAATGCGCGGCCGCAGTACGCAAATGCCCGGCTTTCATCGCCTGTATCCCGCGTTGCAAAAGGTGGTCCATGGATGCCGAGCCTGATTTAGCCCACGCACGCCATATTTTCTGCTCGGATTTTTTCCAATCCCCGTTTTCAGGGTCTTGCAGCTCTGCAAACAATATATCCAACTCTGAAGTCTGTGCAAAAGCGTGATTATTATCACTTAATACGAAAATTAACGCAGCGGAACAAAGCGCGATGCGCATCAAGGACTTTAAATTTTGCAAAAGTGCTTTCATGTTGTCGCCAAACTATCGTAAACACCCAAGATTGCGAAGACATATTTAAGACCAAGGAGACACAAATGAGTGACGTAATAACAAAAGCGGTTGATGCACTGAACGAAAAAATGGGCAGTGACGGTTTTGACGGCGCGATCAAGGTCGAGATTGAAGGCGAAGGCTGCATCATGATTGATGAAAACGGTGCGCGCGCAGGTGATGAAGACGCTGACTGTACCTTAACCGCAGATGCCGAAACTTTTCAGGGTATGCTGACAGGTGACGTAAACCCGACAAGCGCCTTTATGACCGGTGGCCTGAAGGTTGACGGCGACATGACGGCGGCCATGAAACTAGGGGCGGTTTTATCCTAAAATGACCGAAGCACCTTTATTCACCGATATTGCCAACGCCCCCGAAGGGGGTGTCGCCCAATGGCGCACATGCGCCGACGGTGTACGCATTCGTGTGGCCACATGGAATAAAGGGAAAAAGGGAACGGTTCTGATCTTTCCCGGACGCACTGAATTTATCGAAAAATACGGCCCCACCGTCAAATCCGTTCTGGACATGGGCTATTCGGCGGCTGTGGTTGACTGGCGCGGTCAGGGATTGGCGGATCGTATCGCGTCCAATCACCAACTGGGCCATGTGAAGCATTTCCATGACTTCCAGCGCGATGTCGATGAAATGATGCTTGCA
>DAOUQS010000339.1 GCA_030625465.1 Amylibacter sp.
ACCATGCGCCACGCCACACCCCATTTCGCCCATGTGTTTTCTGGCGATGGCTATTCCAGCGCCTATTACAGCTACATGTGGTCAGAGGTGATGGACGAAGATGCCTTTGCCGCCTTCAAGGAAACCGGCGATCCGTTTGACCCTGAAACCGCAAAACGCCTGCATGACAATATCTTTGCAACAGGCGGCTCCAAAGATGCCAAAGAGCTGTATTTGGGCTTTCGCGGGTCTTTGCCCAAAGTCGAAGCATTGCTGAAGGGGCGCGGTTTGGCTTAACACCTAGTCGCGCAATTCGTCTTCCATAACGCCCCAAAGGTCGACCTTCAAAGCCCAACCGCCTTTGCCATTGGCCGAGACCGAACACCAGTGACGGATACATTCATTCAACGATGCAATGGCACCTTCTTCGGCATAAGCCGCCGGGGCGGCATGCGGGTTTGGTTTTCGACGCAAAGCCAGGTTCGGCGCACTGATAATAACGGTGCGCACGCCCGATAATAACGCATAATGCATCCAGCCGCCCTGCCCGTCTTTATCTTGCACACGGCGCCAATGGCCAAACTCGGCCGTGATCAAAAGCGGCGTATTGGTATGCTGGAAAACCCAGTCGATACGGTATGTCAGACCCGGACCGCGCCGCACATTTCCCTGTTTTGCTTTCATCGAAACAAAGCGCGGCATTGGCAGGTTGGTAACGCTGCCGCGTTCTTCAGTCCCGGCAAATACGGGTACGGTGGCAATTGCTGCCATGATAATGCCCATGCAAAATGATTTATAATACCTAAATGTCATTTTATTATCTGTCCGGGCTGTTTTGCATTTTAAATGCGAATGTTATTACACCTTGCCTCGGTAGCATGAAATTTGCCAGAATAGCTATAAAGAATCCCGTAAATATAGGTGAATGATGTCTAATCCCAAACTAAGTGTTGTCGTGACGCGACGGTTGCCAAAGGCTGTTGAAAGCCGGTTGGAAGAATTATTTGACACACAGCTGAACAAGACCGACACACCCTTTACCCACGCACAATTGGTTGACGCATTGCAAACTGCTGATGTACTGGTGCCCACATTAAGTGATCAGCTGAATGCTGCAACACTGGCCAAAGCCGGTAAACAATTGAAACTGATCACCAACTATGGTTCGGGCTATGATCACATCGATATAGAAGCGGCCAAGGCGCGCGGTATCATGGTCACAAACACACCCGGCCTGCTGTCCGAAGACAGTGCGGATATGACCTTGGCACTTATTCTGACTGTGATGCGCCGCTTCAAGGAAGGCTCGGCCGCACTGCAATCAGGCAAATGGCAAGGCTGGGCACCTTCTGCCTTTTTGGGCACATCCGTAGGTGGAAAAACCCTTGCGATCATCGGAATGGGGCGCGTCGGGATGGCGGTTGCACGCCGTGCCAATGCCTTTGGCATGAAGGTGGTCTACCACAACCGCAAACCGGTGCATCCCGAAATTGAACGCAACCTGAACGCAACATTTTACGAAAAGCTTGATGACATGCTACCGCTGGCCGATGTGTTGTCGATACATTGCCCGAAAACCCCGGAAACCGACCACCTGATGAATGCAAAACGTCTGGCTTTGTTAAAGCCGACAACATTCGTCATCAACACATCACGCAGTCAGGTAATCGACGAACCTGCCCTGATCGACGCCTTGGAACAAGGCAAGCTGGCCGGTGCGGGATTGGACGTGTTCGAGAAAGGCAATATGGTTGATCCGCACCTATGCGAACGCGATAACGTCATGCTGCTGCCCCATATGGCATCCGCCACCAAAGAGGCGCGTATTGATATGGGTGAGCGGGTAATTTTGAATATCAAAACCTACGAGCTGGGACACAGACCCCCCGATCAGGTTTTACCAAGACGCTAGGGTTTTGGCCCCGAACCACAAACCGAACATTCAGCCGTTTTCTGCAACCCGATCTTACGGCTTTCGCCATAAAGCGCGTCAAATATCAACATCTCGCCCGCCAGTGACTGTCCTGCACCTGTGATATGTTTGATCGCCTCTGCCGCCATAAT
>DAOUQS010000379.1 GCA_030625465.1 Amylibacter sp.
CTGGTCGAAAAGAAAACTCTAGGGACGTACATCTTGATTGCCCATCCATTTATTCTATTTTCGCGTTTGAATATTCCCATATTAAAAAAGGATAAGCAGGATATTTATCAGATGCAGCGTGAAGCATTCATGAACATTGACCTTGACGCAATTACAACCCCTATAGTGAACGAAGAAATACGCAAAAAACGGGAACCGCGTTAAAGCGCCTTGCGTGCCGCAAGGGCTGCTGTAATCGTACCGTCGTCCAGATAATCCAGCTCACCCCCGATGGGCACACCTTGGGCCAGCAGGCTTAGGTCTACTTCCATATCTTCCAGTTGATCGGCGATGTAATGGGCGGTGGTTTGGCCGTCTACTGTGGCGTTTAATGCCAGAATAACTTCGGTGATGTTCTCATTCTGCACGCGATCCACAAGCAACGGGATGCGCAGCTCTTCAGGGCCGACGCCGTCAAGCGCTGACAGGCAGCCGCCCAGCACATGGTAGCGGCCTTTGAAGGCGGCCGCGCGTTCCATCGCCCATAGGTCTGCCACATCTTCGACCACGCAAATCTGGGCGTTTTGACGTTTGCCGTTGGTGCATATGTCACACAAATCTTCAGTGCCGATGTTACCGCAAAGCGTGCATTCGCGTGCGGTTTGGGCAACGTTGAACAACGCATCCGCCAACGGATTCAGCAAGATCGAGCGTTTCTTGATCAGGTGCAAAACCGCACGGCGCGCAGACCGAGGCCCCAGCCCCGGCAGCTTGGCCATCAAGGCAATCAAGTTGTCTATATCGGTGTTTTTACTGTTCAACGCGCCCTGCCCTAACTGCCGTTAAAACGGCAGTTTCATACCCGCAGGCAGGTTCATGCCTTCGGTGACTTTTGCCATTTCTTCTTGTTGTGCCACAGCCGCTTTATCTTGTGCGTCTTTAATCGCGGCTACGATCAGATCTTCAACAACCTCTTTTTCGCTTGGCACCAAGATTGACGGGTCAATATCAAGCCGGCGCAACGTGCCTTTGGCAGTCACGGTTGCAGAAACCAGCCCTGCACCTGCATCACCCGTCACTTCTATTTCGTCCAGTTTGGCTTGCGCATCGGCCATTTTGCCCTGCATGTCCTGCGCCTGTTTCATCAGCTTTGCCATATCGCCCAGCTGGCCTATTCCTTTTAGCATTTTACGTTCCTTTTAAACTGCTTGGGGTCAAACCCCTTAATCATCTTCAAACGGGTCCCAATCATCGGCTTCTTCTTCCAGATACTGCACCGATGCATCGCTGTCCGCGTTTATTTCCGCCAGTGTTTTCACGTCACGGATTTCCGCCCCCGGAAATGCCAGTAAAACCGCGTTTACCATATCGTGTTGCATTGCCTGCCCCTGCAAATCATCGCGGTGGGCTGCATGTTCTTCGGCGATGGTCGCAGCACCACCGTCTGACACAACGGTCACACCCCAGCGCGCGCCTGTCCAGCTTTGCAAGCGGTTTGCAAGGCGGGTGGCAAAATCTTGCGGGGCGTCTTCGGTCAGTTGAAACTCGATACGGCCCGGCGTGTATTTGACCAAGCGCAGGAAGTTTTCCACCTCGACCAGTATTTTCACATCGCGCCGTGATTTGATCAGTTCGATGACATGGGAAAACTCTGCGAAATGCGCCAGTGCCGTGTCAGTCTGTTCTTGCGG
>DAOUQS010000252.1 GCA_030625465.1 Amylibacter sp.
GCGTGTTGCAAGCTGGTTAAACGTATCAACATCAAAACTGCCCGGAATAATCTGGGCAACCCCTGCTATGCTTAAAAAGAAAAGCAGTCCAATCGTTGCGAAAATAACTTTAAGCATTGGGCGCATTAATAAAACCTATTCAAAAACCGGCGGAATATCTTGCCGTGGGTTATCCAGCCACCCAGGAACCGGCAAGTTCATTGCCTTCAAAAATGTGGGGTTAAATATCTTGGACTGGTAGCGATTGCCATAATCGGCCAGAATTGTCACGATGGTATGGCCCGGGCCCATATCCTTGGCCATGCGAATGGCCCCTGCGATATTGATACCGGTCGAGCCGCCCATGCAGATGCCTTCATCCTGCAACAGATCGAAAATAATCGGCAAGGCTTCGGTATCGGGGATGTTATATGGCATATCTATATCCAGGCCTTCAAGATTGGCCGTAATACGGCCCTGCCCGATACCTTCGGTGATACTGTCGCCAGATGATCTCAACGTGCCATTGACGTAATAATTATACAAAGCCGCACCATCCGGATCAGCAAGACCGATTTTGATGTCTTTGGATTTTTCACGCAGGCCCAAGGCAACACCGGCCAAAGTGCCACCGGTTCCAACCGCACAGATAAAGCCATCCAGCTTGCCGCCGGTTTGTTCCCACATTTCAGGCGCGGTACTGGTCACATGCACGTCGCGGTTTGCAACATTATCAAACTGGTTGGCCCAAATTGCACCGTTCGGTTCAGTTTTGGCCAGTTTTTCGGCCAAACGGGCGGAATATTTAATGTAGTTATTCGGGTCTTTATATGGTTTTGCCGGCACTTCGACCAGCTGGGCCCCGGCCAGACGGATCATATCCTTTTTCTCCTGGCTTTGGGTTTCAGGGATCACAATGACGGTTTTAAAACCCATTGAGGCCCCTACAAGCGCTAGACCAATACCGGTATTCCCGGCCGTACCTTCCACGATTGTGCCACCCGGCTGAAGCTGTCCGGATTTCACCGCGTCCAGAATAATACCAAGGGCTGCGCGATCTTTGACCGATTGCCCGGGGTTCATAAACTCCGCTTTGCCGTAAATTTCACAACCGGTGATTTCAGAAGCTTTGCGCAACCGGATCAGGGGCGTGTTGCCAACAGCATTGGAAAGATCTGAATAAACGTTCATAGCAAGTCCATTTCATAAGTTTTCTTATTGATACGCCGCTTGACGCAGGGCTTCAACAGCGAAAACAAGGTGTAGTACTTATACCCAGAACCGGTTTGCAAACCCCGCCCCGATCCCACTGGCAATGCTGCCGACAACCAGCACCACCAGTACATTAGGGTCTATCATCACAGCAAGATAAGCGACGGTTTCTTCAAACCATGACACCAGAACATCGTCAAATTGTCTGATAAAAAATCTTTCCAGTTTAAGGATAACAACCCAGACCCCATATATGATCGCGGAAGTAGTCATAAACAAAATACCCCCCCGCAACCCCGCCAATATTGACCCGAAACCGCCAAAACCGGGGTCACGCCCGATCGAGCGCCAGCCCAGCAGAAAGCCGATAATACCATTTATAATATAAAGTTCTTCGGCCACGCCCATTGTTGTCTTAATACCTAAAAACAAAAACGTTATGTAAGTAGCAGTCAGTGCAAGAATTATCCCGCCTACTAGTTTGGCTGCGGTTGGCATTATAGCGCTCTCCTTCGCATTGTGACTTGGGCCACATCCGTTGTACCGTATTCAAACCCACCTGCACAGGATGTAAGATAAAAATTCCACATATTTAAAAACCTGTCATCAAAATTGGCATCGGCAATCCCGTTCCATTTATCGTTAAATGTGCAATACCAGCGCCGTAATGTCTGCGAATAGCTTTTGGCAAACGCCATTGACCCGCAAAACTCCAAACCCGATTTTTCAATCTGCGCCCGCAGAACTATCGGGCTTGGCAACATGCCACCAGGAAAAATATGCTTTTGAATATAATCAACACTCTTGCGATAGTTATCAAACATATGATCCGCTATTGTTATAACCTGAATGGTCGCCTGTTTGCCGGGCTTAAGGCAATCATGCACAGTCCTGAAATAGGATGGCCAGTATTTTTCACCAACAGCTTCAAACATTTCGATCGAGGCAATTCCGTCATACTGTCCAGCCTCATCGCGATAGTCCTGCATGACGATATCGACTTTATCCGCCAGTCCGGCATTAAACATCCGCTCTTTGGCATAATCATGCTGCTCTTTTGAAATGGTCAGACATTTCAATGATGCACCGCGACGGCCTGCGGCATATTCCGCAAAACCACCCCAGCCACAGCCGATTTCCAGCAGATGGTCACCTGCATTCATCCCCATCCGGTCACAAATAGAGGCGTATTTCTGTATCTGTGCTTTTTCCAGACTTTCCTGCCCCGTGATAAACAGTGCCGACGAATACGTCATCGTATCATCCAGCCATTTGGCATAAAAATCATTCCCGAGATCATAATGATACGAAATGTTTTTTCTGGCCTGATCTTTTGTATTACGGTTCATCCAATGGCGCAGACGTTCATACATGCGCAATATGCCGGCGCCCGGATATTTTTGGGATATCTCGGAAAAATTATCGAAAACCACGTCCATGAAAGCTTGCAGATCTGGTGTTGTCCATTGCCCGTCCAGATAGCCATCTGAAAATCCCATATCACCTTCGCGAATCAACCGCGTCCAGATTGCATCATGTTTTGAAACCACACGGGCATATTTGCCCGGGTCAGGGCCGTTCACACTGAATACCCGGCCATCGCAAAGTTCCAATTCCAGAACACCCCTTTGCAGTGTTTTCAAAGAGGCAAACACCAATGCAAAATAGCGCGGCAGGTTTTTCTGGCCTTTTGTAGAGGTAAAAATAGTCATCCCCAGCTCCCAATACGCCAAGTCTAGCGTGATTCTTGGGTCTCTGCCAAGTTTTGTCTGTCTTTTTCGGTTATGCGGGTGAAATGAAGGCTCCCCCTACTTTCAACCGGACGTTTCAGTGGAATTCAGACGGCATTTCCTGGC
>DAOUQS010000417.1 GCA_030625465.1 Amylibacter sp.
GAAATCGGTGCCAAGGGGCCGCAGGCGGGTTTTGCCAAACGCGCCGCGATCAACGCGCCCATTCAGGGCACAGCGGCCGATGTGATCCGCCGCGCGATGATCCGTATGCCGGACGCGATTGCGCATCTGCCTGCGAAAATGCTGTTGCAGGTGCATGATGAATTGATTTTTGAGGTGCCAAAGGATGCGGTGGATGAAACCATCACCGTGGCCCGTGGCGTAATGGAAAATGCCGCGATGCCTGTGGTTAAACTGGATGTGCCGCTGATTGTGGATGCGGGGCAGGGCGCGAATTGGGCCGAGGCGCATTAATCAAGTTTTCTTGAACACTATGAAATCCGGGTTTGCAGGCATAGACATGCGTGTGCCTGTCGCTAAGATGCTTTAAAAATACGGCAAAGGATATTTGAAATGGCGCATTTGGGATTGATCGGCATTGGCGTGATGGGGGGTGCTTTTGCATTGAACCTTGCGGAAAATGGCCATGACGTTAGCCTGCTGGATCGCAGTACCGAAAAGATGGCGGATGTGGTGAAGGACGCTAAAGATCAGGGCCTTAAAGGGCAATTGATTGCCTGCGCCGATGTGAAAACCTTTGTGAAATTCCTGCCGAAACCGCGCGCGATACTGGTTCTGGTACCCTCTGGCGGGCCGCTAGACAGTGTGATCGAGATGCTGAAGCCGTTGCTGGACAAGGGTGATCTGATCGCTGATCTGGGCAACTCGAATTATACCGACACCGAAAAACGTGTGGCTGATCTGGAAGTCACCGGATTGCTGTTTCTGGGCATGGGCATTTCGGGCGGTGCCGAGGGTGCCCGCCAAGGGCCGTCTATTATGGCGGGCGGTTCGCGCGAAAGCTGGGCGCGCGTGAAGGGGCCGTTGCAAGATAGTGCGGCAAAGTTTCAGGGCGATCCGTGTTGTGACTGGTTCGGGCCGGGTGGTTCCGGGCATTTCATCAAAATGCTGCACAACGGGATTGAATACGCGGATATGCAGCTGATTGCGGAAGCTTACGGGCTGATGTCAAACGGTCTGGGGATGAGCCCTAAAAAGATCGGTAAGGTATTCAAGGGCTGGATGGATGGGCCGTTGAATTCCTATCTGATTGAGATCGCGGCAGAGGTGGCTTTGGCGACTGACCCCAAAACGGGCGCCGCGATGCTGGATGTTATTCTGGACAAGGCGGGGCA
>DAOUQS010000364.1 GCA_030625465.1 Amylibacter sp.
GCGGTTTCCACCGTGCGGCACAGGTAATCGGTTTCCGTGCGGGTCGCATCCATCGGTGACCACTGGATATTGTCGCACAGGTTGCGTGCATGGCTAACCGTGTCGTGGATGCGCACGATCATTTCGTCCATGGTCAGATCGGGAATGGCGCGATGTTGCGGCGAGGTGCCGATGAAGGTGTGAATGCGCGGCTGTTCGGCATGTTTCACCGCTTCCCAGCAACGGTCAATATCTTTGGTCATCGCGCGGGAAAGCCCGCAGATTACCGCATTTTTGCTATTCGCGGCAATCGCTTTCACCGCAGCAAAGTCACCTTCGGATGCAATCGGAAAACCTGCCTCGATGATATCGACGCCCATGGCGTCCAGCAGTTCGGCTATTTCCAGCTTTTCATCATGGCTCATGGTTGCGCCCGGGCTTTGTTCGCCGTCACGCAAAGTGGTGTCAAATATCAAGACGCGGTCTTGTTTGGTCGCGTCGGAGGCGCGCTTATTCTTAGGTGTATCGGTCATATCGGTATCTCTTTTATCTTAGCTTGCTTTAAAAGTCTGTGGCGCGTTTGTCACCCCCTGAGCGCCCGCGCCCAAAGAAAGGCACGCTCAGAGGCAGCTAAGTAGAAGAAGCGCACGGGTTGTCAGACCTAAAGAGGCCGATCCGGAAAGGGTATGTGCGTTTGTCGTCATAAATTCCTTATAAGTGTATTCGCAAAAAAGAAAAGGGCTTTGAGCACATCAAGTTTACGACTGTGCAGGGAAACGGCGGGGTCTTGCCCCAAAGCGCCTATCCCTTTTCGCAAAAACCGGCTACTCTATCCCCATGACCAAGAAACGGAAAACGGCTTTGATTATCGGGGCTTCGGGGGGGATCGGCTCGGCGCTTGTGGTGCTTTGCGCGGAGCAGGGCTACAAAGTGCTGACCTTGTCGCGGCGCACTGACGGGTTGGATATTACAGATGAGGATAGCGTGTGCCGTCACGCCAAAACCATCAAGGGCGGGCTTGATCTGGTTGTGATTGCCACCGGTGCCTTAGAGGTTGACGGGCTGCGCCCCGAAAAAACCATGCAGAACGTATCGGCGGCGCATTTGCTGAAACAGTTCCAGACCAACGCGCTGGGGCCTGCGTTGTTGTTGAAGTATTTCGCCCCGAAACTGACCAAGGCCAGACGGTCTGTGATGATTGTCCTGTCGTCCCGTGTCGGTTCTATCGGCGAGAATTATATTGGCGGCTGGGTGTCTTATCGCGCGGCAAAAGCGGCGTTGAACCAGATCGTGCGCACAGCGGCGATCGAGTTGGAGCATAAGAACCCGCGCGCGATATGCATTGCTTACCATCCGGGGACGGTGCTGACTGACATGACGCAGAAATACCTGAAGGGTAAGACATCCGTCTTGCCGAAAGATGCGGTGATCGACCTTATGTCGGTTGTCGACAGGCTGTCCCCGCGCGATACGGGGCAATTCCTTGACTGGGCCGGAAAGAAAGCGGTCTGGTAGGTTTATTCGGCTGCGGTGACTGGGTCGCCGTCTTTCCAGATACCGTCAAAAACCTCGCCATCGGAAAATGTCATGGTGCCTTGGCCTGCACGTTGGCCGTTGACGAATGACCCCACATAAATATCGCCGTTGGCGTATTTCGCGTGTCCGATGCCGTGCATTTGCCCGGCAAGCCAGGCACCTTCGTAGACAAAGCCGTCACTGGTTGATAGCGTGCCGATCCCTTCGCGTTTGCCGGCCTTGAACAGGCCGTCATAGATGCTGCCGTCGGCAAAAGTGGCTATGCCTTTGCCTTCGCGGACGCCG
>DAOUQS010000338.1 GCA_030625465.1 Amylibacter sp.
GGGTGCATTCAAGACACACACCCCGCGATTGATCTAATCCTCTTGCGGAATAACCCGCAAGCCCAGCTCGCGCAGTTGCTCGTTTGTTGGCTCGCTTGGCCCGCCCAGCATCAGGTCTTCGGCGCGTTGGTTCATCGGGAACATGATGACCTGACGGATGTTGGCCTCATCTGCCAACAGCATCACAACACGGTCGATACCGGCGGCACAACCACCGTGGGGTGGCGCGCCGAATGTGAACGCATTAACCATGCCACCAAAGCGTTTGTTAACTTCTTCTTGCGGGTAGCCCGCAAGACCAAAGGCTTTGTACATAATTTCAGGGCGGTGGTTACGGATCGCACCCGAGATCAGCTCATAGCCATTGCAAGCCAGATCGTATTGGTAGCCCAGAATGGTTTCGGGGTCTTCCGCGTCCAGTGCAGCCATGCCACCTTGGGGCATTGAAAACGGGTTGTGGCTGAAATCCACCTTGCCGGTTTCCGCGTCACGTTCATACATCGGGAAATCCACGATCCATGCAAATTCGAAACTGTCTTTGTTGGCCAGACCCAGCTGTTCGCCGATCTCAACCCGCGCGCGGCCCGCAACACTTTCAAAGGTTTTCGGTTTGCCGCCCAGGAAGAAGGCTGCATCGCCAACCTCAAGTCCCAGTTGCTGGCGAATGGCTTCAGTGCGTTCCGGCCCGATGTTTTTAGCCAAGGGTCCGGCTGCTTCCATGCCTTCACCCTGATCGCGCCAGAAGATATAGCCCATGCCCGGCAGACCTTCTTTTTGTGCGAACGCGTTCATCCGGTCACAGAACTTACGGCTGCCGCCTTTGGGGGCGGGAATAGCACGAATTTCGGTGCCGTCGTTTTCCAGAATGGACGCAAAGATTTTAAAACCGGAGCCTGCGAAATGTTCAGATACAACCTGCATCTTGATCGGGTTGCGCAAGTCGGGCTTGTCGGTGCCATACCAAAGGGCGGCATCTTTGTAACTGATTTGCGGCCAGTCCTGCGACACAGGGCGGCCTTTGCCGAACTCTTCAAACACACCTTTTATTACCGGCTCGATAACATCGAACACGTCTTGCTGGTCGACAAAAGACATCTCTAGGTCCAGCTGGTAGAAATCTGTGGGGGATCGGTCGGCACGCGGGTCTTCATCACGAAAACACGGTGCGATCTGGAAATATTTGTCAAAGCCCGCGACCATGATCATCTGTTTGAACTGTTGCGGGGCTTGTGGCAAAGCGTAGAATTTACCGGGATGCTGGCGTGACGGCACCAGAAAATCACGCGCGCCTTCGGGGGAAGATGCGGTAATGATCGGAGTTTGAAATTCGTTAAAGCCTTTGGCATCCATACGCTGGCGCATGGATTTCACCACGTTTGAACGCAAGATAATGTTGTTGTGCAGCGTTTCGCGGCGCAGATCCAGGAAGCGGTATTTCAGGCGGGTTTCTTCGGGGAAATCAGGTTCGTCGAACACTTGCAAAGGCAGCTCTTCGGACGCGCCCAGCACTTCCATATCACGGATAAAAATTTCGACCTCGCCTGTTGGCAATTTCGGGTTTACCAGATCGGGCGCACGGGCCTTAACCTCGCCGTCAATGCGAATACACCACTCAGCGCGCACCTTTTCCAAAGCCGAGAATGCGGCACTGTCAGGGTCGGCCAACACTTGGGTAATGCCGTAATGATCGCGCAGATCAATAAACAGGATGCCGCCATGATCGCGCACACGGTGCACCCAACCAGACAGGCGAACGGTTTCGCCAACATTTGAAGCATTCAGATCAGCGCAGGTATGGCTACGGTAAGCGTGCATTTTGGTGTCCCTTTCAGGGGTTTGTAAGCATTGCGCCGATACACAAGTTTGCAGGCGTTTTGTCAAGGGATAGCACGCGAAAACAGGAAAACGGCGCCCAAAGGCCGCCGTTTTGTCCAGCTATCCACAATGTTGCCTGTGTAAGCCGCAAATCTACAGCCGTTCCAGGGTCAGGATATCAGAACGATTTCACCAAGGATATTTGAAGTGATGTATGCACGAAGCTTGGCTCA
>DAOUQS010000023.1 GCA_030625465.1 Amylibacter sp.
TCGGCAGGGTTTTCCCCGCCTCGATAATGCGCTTGCCAACCATATATCCGCGCGGATCATTCATCGCATCAACCGCCAACAACTGATCGCCATTGTAGTACCAGAACGAAACCGTGCCGTCCTTGTCACCCATCCGCGTGATCACATCATCATAACCGGTATTCAATCCTGCAATTTGCAGCTTCACATCAAACTGATCCGACCAAAACCACGGTTTCGCGATATAGTCCTTGCCCGCACCCATGATGTTTTCAGCCACCGTTTCGGCCTGGTCAATCGCGTTGGGAACACTTTCCAGACGAATGCGCCCACCTTGATAGGGGAACGATGCACAATCGCCCGCAGCCCAAATATTAACCCCCGAGGTGCGCCCCTGCGCATCAGCTTTAATACCGTTTTCAATGGTAATACCGGCCGCTTCGGCCAAGGCAATGTCGGGCATGATACCCACACCGACAATCGCAAAATCAATATCCAGCCTGGTGCCGTCAGTCAGCTTGGCACCGGTCACACGACCCTCACCCATCAAATGATCCAGCCCCACACCTTCGATGATTTTCACACCTTTGGATGCGTGCAAAGCACGAAAATAATCCGAGGTCTGCCTACACGCCACCCGTTGCAAAATCCGGTCAGCCATTTCCACAAGTGTCACTTGCAACCCCCTGGATGCCGCTACGGCTGCCGCCTCCAACCCGATATAACCGCCACCGATAATCAGCACATGTTTGCCTGCACCAAATTCGGGCGCCATTGCATCAACATCTTTCAGACTACGCACAACATAGACACCATCAAGCGCGCCACCAATTGCAGTAGGTAAATGGCGCGGCAGGGAACCCGTCGTCAAAACCAGATGGTCGCAATTCAAGGTTTCACCGCCAACCGTAACCGCACCACTTTCGATCTTCGAAACAGTTTCACCCTTGCGCAATGTGATCCCGTTCTCGCCGTAAAACGCTTCCGGTTTCAGATACAGACGTTCCATATCCATCTCGCCCAGCAGATATTTCTTGGACAAAGGCGGGCGTTGATAGGGGGGCGCATCCTCGGCCCCGATCAAAGTTATCTCGCCATCAAAATCCAGATTGCGCAATTTCACCACCAGCGAACTGCCGGCCTGACCCGCACCTACAACAACCACATGCGACATGAATAAACCCTTTGTGATACCTCTGGCCCTATGCCAGTAGTCAATCTATATATCAGTGCAACACAAACTCAACTTAGAAAGCGTCCCGCATATGTCATTATCTGTCGGCGATAAACTACCCACTGCATCACTTGGACGTCTTGGGCCTGATGGCCCCGAACAGGTTAACCTGGACACATTAACCACAGGGGAAAAAGTTGTGATCTTTGCTTTGCCCGGCGCCTTTACACCCACATGTTCCGCCGCCCATATGCCCAGCTTTATCCGTACCGCCGATAAATTGCGTGCCAAAGGCGTGGTACATATCATTTGCATATCGGTAAACGATATTTTCGTGATGAAGGCCTGGGCAGATGCCACTGGGGCAACAGATGCGGATATTCACTGTCTGGCAGATGGCAACAGCGCATTCACCTTAGCCTTAGGTATGAATTATTCAGTACCTGAAACTGGCATGATGTTACGTTCAAAACGATACGCAATGATTGTGGACGACGGAATAATCACCGCGTTGAACGTAGAACAGGAACGCGGCGTGTGTGATGTATCGGGTGGCGAAACCATCCTTGATTTACTTTAGGCCAACTTGTCCATCATACGGGCCAACTTAATATCCAGCTCGGACAACCCGCCCACACTGTGGGTTGTCAGCACCACATCGACGCGGTTGTAGGTGTTTGACCATTCGGGGTGATGGTTCCACTTTTCCGCATACATCGCCACACGGGTCATCCAGCCAAAGGCCTGGTTGAAGGTTTTGAACTTGAAACTGCGTATGATCGCATCGCGGCCTTCTACAAGTGACCAGCCATCCGCCAACAAGCCTGCCAGTGCGACTTTACGCTCAACCTTTGTCAGTTTTTCAACCATCATCTTTATGCCTACCTTTCCTGAACGGGCCGTAATCAGTCAAGACCTCGATCTCTTCATCCACCGCATCACGTTCCGCTTCCAGATAACTTGCAATTGCACCGCGAAACCCCGGGTCGGCAATCCAGTGCAGCGAATAGGTCGGCTTGGGCAAATAGCCGCGCGCCAGTTTATGCGCACCTTGCGCACCAGCCTCGACCCGTTTCAACCCGTGTTCAATAGCGTAATCTATCGCCTGATAATAACACACTTCAAAATGCAGGCAGGGGTGATCTTCGGCACAGCCCCAGTAGCGGCCATACAGGCAATCGGCCCCGATAAAATTCAGCGCGCCCGCAACCCAGCGACCTTCGCGTTGGCACATCACCAGCAAAACATCGTCACGCATCTGTTCTTGCACAATATCAAAGAAACCGCGCGTTAAATAAGGAACGCCCCATTTGCGCGCACCTGTATCCTGATAAAACTGCCAGAATGCATCCCAGTGTTCGGGCTGAATGTCCGCACCGGTCAGGGCAACAATTGTGCCGCCAAAATCCTGTGCGGTTTTTCTTTCCTTGCGGATGTTCTTACGCTTGCGCGATGAAAGTGCCGCCAGAAAATCATCAAACCTTTGATAACCATCATTCAGCCAGTGAAACTGTTGACCCGTACGTTGCAACAGCCCGGTGTCGGCCCCGACTTCAAATTCCTCTTCTGCACAAAAGGTTATGTGCAGCGACGATAGTTGATTGCTTGCGACCATTTGCAGGGCCCCTTGCAGCAACGCGGAACGCCCCACATCCTCAAAGCCTTCACGGCACAAAAACCGCCGACCTGTAACCGGCGTAAACGGCACGGCGGCTTGCAATTTCGGATAATACTGCCCACCAGCCTGTTCATATGCATGCGCCCAGTTATGGTCGAACATATATTCGCCCTGCGAATGGGATTTCGCATATAACGGCATCACGGCAATCACTTCATCGCGCAAACGCGCAACCAGATGATGCGGCTCCCAGCCCGTTCCACGCCCGACCGACCCGCTATCTTCCAACGCACGCAAAAACCGGTAGGTTGCAAACGGATCACCGATATGGCCCGCACAGGCATCCCAGTCAGCCGAAGCAATGCCTGATAGGCCTTCCAGTACCGTAACAGTCACATCAATTTTTTCGCTCATCGGGGTTCGCCTTAGGCTAAATATCCCTCAAAGGTAACATTATCCGCTACCTTTCGTGCAAGATCTTCAATCATTGCGGTACGCACCGTCCAACAGATAATCGCCGCACCCTGCTGTTTTCGATACGTTACAACTGCATCTTCAAGATGCATAACATGATGCGAGATAAAGCACGCACCGACACGTTCATAGTCAGGAATACCGGCCAATGCCATCCGGCGACCTTCAGGCACAAACATCCAATCTTTCGCCAGAAAAGTACCTGTCACCAAACCGCGCGGTATGTTCGGCGCATATTCAGCGCATTTTTCAACGGAATTTGGATTAAACGACATCAAAGCCGCAGGGCCGGTGTAGTTTTTCAAAACCGCACAGGCAGCCTGTTCCAATGCGCCAACATTAGGGCCCAATGCCCCGTCCTGATCTTTGATCTCCACCAGCAACGGCACACGCCCGTCGACAAATTCCAGGAATTCCTCAAGCGTCGGAATGCACTCGTCACCATGCTTCAGACGAATGGCACCTAAATGCGCGGCCGTACGTTGCGCAACAGCACCAACCTCGTCGGTCAACCGCTCCAGCGAATAGTCGTGAAAGACCATCGGCACGCCGTCCTTTGACATTTGCAGGTCAAGTTCAATCGCATAGCCGCGCGCAATAGCGGCGGCAGCCCCGGCCAACGAGTTTTCCGGCCGCCCATCCGACACATCATGCAATGTACGATGCGCAATCGGCGTTTCTAAAAATACGTTTGGTAACATCATTTCGAAATCTTGAATATGCCTTCAACCTCGACCGCAACACCCAGTGGCAGCGATACGCAACCAACGGCCGCACGCGCATGGGCACCAATTTCACCAAACACTTCGGCCATCAAATCCGAAGCACCGTTAATCACAGCCGGATGATCGGTAAAATCAGGGGTCGCATTCACAAAACCGCCCAGTTTTACAACTTGTCGTACACGATCCAGATCACCGCCACATGCCTCACGCAATTGTGCAATCAAGTTTAATCCACAAACCCTTGCGGCGGAAGTGCCCTGCACGACAGAGGTATTATCCCCCAGCTTGCCACAGATCAGACCACCTGCATCTTTGGATATCTGGCCCGAGATATAGACCAGATCGCCTATAACAACATAAGGAACATAGTTCGCAGCAGGCGCCGGGGCATCCGGTAATTCTATTCCCAGATCTGCCAAGCGTATTTCGATTTTCCCAGCCATCCGGCCCTCCTAAAAAAATTGTTACGTGCATAGTTGCAACAGATTTTTGTCTACGTCACCCATTATTGTCATAATTCAGTGGCAATAATAAACAGATTCCCTCAAAAGGGCGTGATAAAGTTTGATTTATACAATATGAGCATACACGTGATTTCTAACGAACTAAAATATCTTGGCTTATCCCGCAAAATCATTATCGTTTTGGCGATGTTATGCGCCCTGTCCGCATGCGCGGCCTCTGTTTCCAAAAGCGAATTTAATGACCCGTACGAAAACTCTAGCCGCAAGGTACATGCTTTCAACAAAGCCTTCGACAAAGCCATCTACGGACCGGCGGCAAAAGGCTACATCGTAATCACGCCACCCCTTTTAGTCCGTGCCGCCAGCAATTTCGCAGGGTTCATAGGCAATGGCGTACAAGCCGTTAATAATATCCTGCAAGCCGATGTAAAAGGCTTAGGCGAAACCGTTCTACGCTTTTCCGTCAACGCTTTGACATTCGGCCTAGGCGATCTAGCAACCGAGGTCGGCATTCCCGACAATAACGCTGATTTCGGCCAAACCTTGCACGTCTGGAACGTCGGCCAAGGTGCCTACCACGAAATCCCGCTACTTGGCCCAAGCACAACACGCGACACCGCCGGGTTCTTCGTTGATCTGGTGATCAACCCGTTAAATATGGTGGATTCCGCAAGTATACGCTGGTCAGCGGTCGGGTTTTACGTTCTGGACCGGTTAAGCGATCGCAGCCAATATTCCACTTTTTATGAGGAAACCCTGTATAATTCCGAAGATAGTTACGCCACTGCACGCAATCTTTACTTGCAGAACCGGGATTTCTTCCTAAATAAGGGCGTATCCGAAGACAGTCTGGAGGACCCCTTTGCTGATTTCTAAGATTTCAACCCGCAAAACCAAGCGCAGAACATTTCTGGGCGGCATAGCTGCATCTTTTGCGTTTATCGCAACCCCTTCCACGGGCTTCGCATTAACAAAATCCGAAGCAGAAAATTTAATCGGACACCTGTCTGACGACATCTTCAAAGTCATCAATTCAGGTAAACCCGAATCGGCAATGTATCGTGATTTTGACCGTGTTTTAGGTGAATATGCGGCAATCGACGCAATTTCCCGCACTGTTCTGGGCCCGCCTTGGCGCACAGCAACACCGTCACAACAAAAAACTTATACAAAAGCTTTTCGCGGGTATATTTCACGCAAATACGGCAAACGTTTCCGCGAGTTTATTGGCTCGGACATCAAGGTCGTCAGTGCCAAAAAGGTAAAATCAGGCGTTTTGGTTAAAAGTGTCGTTAAATTCCAAGGCTCTGCCCCGTTCGTTGTTGAATGGCAGGTGTTTGAACGCAACGGCAAGCAGCAGATGTTTGACCTCTATATCGAGGGCATCAGCATGATTAAATCCGAACGTGAAGAGGTCGGCAGTATGCTGGACAGAAGCGGTGGTAAAATCGACAAACTGATCAAACGGCTGAATGCAGCCGGATAATATCCGTCGTTATTACCTGAATATACCCAGCAATTTATTCATTATTGTCGTGGCGTCTTTTTCAAACTGCTTTAATTCTTTGTCGACTTTTTGCGACAGGTTTGTGCCCCTGTCTTCAATGTCCAGATCCTCGGCCACATCATAGGGCACAGGGTCAATCATCGGCAATGGGTTGGCTGGTAAACCTTGGTGAACACGGGTCATGGTTTCACGCCAGATGTCAGCCGGCAAACCGCCACCCGTTACACCTGTCAGTTTGTCGTTGTTGTCGTTCCCCATCCATACACCGGCCACATAATCGGCGGTAAACCCGATAAACCACGCATCACGCGCACCTTGGGTTGTTCCTGTTTTACCGGCCGCTTCACGATCCTTCAACTTGGCGCGCCGTCCAGTTCCCGCTTCAACAACCTGGTTCATCATATAAACCAGTTGCGCGGCCGCATGATCATTAATCACCCGCGTGCCCCGGCTTGACGATTTCCCCATCAAAGGCGCATCCTCGCCCTGAATAGTCAATTCCATCACGCCGTATGGCTTGGCGCTGACGCCCGAATTCAAGATACCCGCATAGGCACCGGTCATTTCCAATAGCGTCGATTCCGATGCGCCCAGCGCCACGGCAGGCCCGACCGCCAGTTTATTCTCAATCCCGAAATCCTGTGCCAGAAACCGGACTTTTTCACGCCCTATTGTCTCGGACACTTTAACCGCCGCAACATTTATCGACCCGGCCAAAGCCTCGGTGAATGTAATGGGGCCTCTGAACTTACGGTCGTAATTTTTCGGCGTATACGGCCCGGATCCGGGGATATTGATGGTATAGGGTTCATCAACAACAATTGAATTATAGGAATATCCGTTTTCCAATGCCGCCGCATAAACGAACGGTTTGAATGATGACCCAGTTTGGCGTAACGCCTGCGTTGCACGGTTGAACCCGCCCGCAACGCCCAGATTGCGCCCCCCGACCATGGCCCGCACAGCCCCGTCACGCGACATCACCACAATGGCGGCTTGTGCTTTTGACCCTGCCTTGACCTTGTTTTCAAAAATAAAGTCCAGCGCATCTTCCGTCGCTTTTTGAATACGCCCGTCGAAAGTGGTTTTAATCACGATATCTTCGGTAGTGTCTTTCAATATAAATTCGGGGCCACTTTCCATGATCCAATCTGCAAAATACCCACCGGCACGCTTTGCAGCCACCGATGAAAGTTTTGCGGGGTTGTTCCTTGCGGTAACCGCCTCGGCCTTGGTCAAGTATCCCTGATCTTCCATCAAGCCGATAATCAAATCGCCACGGCCCTGCGCGCGCCCGATATTACGGGTCGGTGCAAATCTGGAAGGTGCCTTCAGCAATCCCGCCAGCATCGCGGCTTCGGACGCATTTACCGCCCTTGCGGATTTCGCAAAATACCGCTGGCTTGCCGCCTCGAACCCGAAAGACCCCGCCCCCAGATACGCCCGGTTCAGGTAAATCGCCAGAATTTCATCCTTGGTGTACTTGATCTCCATCGCGATGGACATTGGCACTTCTCTGATTTTACGCTGGATAGAAGGCAGCTCTGAAAAGTACACCCGTTTGGCAACCTGTTGCGTGATCGTTGACCCGCCATTGCCGGACAAAGGTGATCGTCCCGCGCGCCAGTTGATCAGCATCGCACCTAAAATGCCGCGCGGTGAAATCCCGAAATGCCGGTAAAACCGTTTGTCCTCGGTTGCAATAACAGCGTTCTTCAAATGCGGAGAAACTGTTTTCGCAGAAACCAGCCCGCCAAACTGGTCGCCGCGCCAGGCAAAGACCTCTCCTTGGTGATCCATCATCGTGACCGAGCCGCGCTCGCGGTCATCCATCAGCGCGACCGCATCCGGCAAATCCTTATAATAATAGAAAACACCGGCACCCAGAACCAGCGCAAAAACAATCGCTACGCGCAGACCGACCCACCATATAACATGCCAAAGCGCGCGGAAAATCATTGCGAAGAAACCTGATATTCCGCCACGGCGTTTTTTAGGCTTCTTCGCACGTTTCTTTTTTGGCGCCCTCTTTGGCACTTCTGCAAAATGCTTCGCAGGTGCAATCAAAGGGGGTTTGTTTTTACCGTTATTGGCCATGATACGTTTTTAACTGCTCTCTTTTAGCGAATCTAAGCGTTCTATCACCGTTTGTAGAGTGGCTAATACAGGATTAATGACATTAGTTAATGCTTATTATTTAATCATTTCACTACCTATGATTAAATAATAAGCATTATTCCCTATAATTTCAAATAATCCATCCCGATTGATTGAACCACCCACCCCCTATCAGCTTATTTACCTGCAACGGCAGCGCGCCACCAAGGCATGCACGGGAAAGAAGGTAAAATGAAACTCATCATCGCAACAATCAAACCGTTCAAACTAGAGGAAGTGCGCGAAGCACTGACCCAGGCAGGGGCAACGGGCATGATGGTCACCGAAATCAAGGGATACGGTGCGCAATCAGGCCATACGGAAATTTATCGCGGCGCAGAATATGCGGTCAATTTTATACCAAAAGTACGTATCGAAATCGTTGTAGCCGACGAATTGGTCGACACCATCCTATCTGCAATCGAAGAAACCGCAAAAACCGGGAAAATCGGTGATGGCAAAATCTTCGTACTGAACGTCGAAGAAGTGGTGCGCGTGCGCACCGGCGAAACCGGCATAGATGCAATTTAACCCAAGGAAACCAAAATGAACTTTACACTCAAAACTTTTAGCCTTGGATTGGCTGCATCTATTGCGCCGACCCTTGTGCTTGCACAGGATACCGCGCCAACCGAGGTTAGCTACATCCTGACCACACTACTGTTCCTGATCGGCGGCTTTCTGGTTTTCTTCATGGCTTGCGGTTTCGCAATGCTGGAAGCGGGCCTTGTGCGGTCAAAAAACGTTACAATGCAGCTGACCAAAAACATGGGGCTGTTCGGGCTGGCTTGTATTTTCTACTATCTGGTCGGGTTTAACCTGATGTACCCGGGGGATGCATGGATCATTCCAAACCTGTTGGGCGGATTTACCCCGACAGTTCTTGAACCTGTCGGACTGGCAGCGGCAGACGCCGATCTGTCATATGCAACTGTTGGTTCAGACTTCTTCTTTCAGTTGATGTTCTGTGCAGCCACCGCATCTATCGTTTCAGGGGCAGTGGCCGAACGCGTCAAACTTTGGCCGTTCCTGATCTTTACAGTTGTATTAACCGCATTGATCTACCCGATTCAGGCTTCCTGGAAATGGGGCGGCGGCTTCTTGGACAATGCAGGGTTTCTTGATTTCGCAGGCTCCACCGTTGTTCACTCGGTAGGCGGTTGGGCAGCACTTGCAGGTGCCTTGATACTGGGCGCGCGTATCGGCAAATACAAAGACGGAAAAGTCATACCGATGGTTGCCTCCAACCTGCCACTGGCCACACTTGGCACATTCATTCTATGGCTGGGCTGGTTCGGCTTTAACGGTGGCTCACAACTGGCAATGGGCACTGTTGGCGATATTGCAGACATCAGCCGTATCTTTGTGAATACCAATGCCGCTGCTGCCGCAGGCGCGATTGCTGCATTGATCCTGACACAGGTGATTTACAAAAAGCCTGACTTGACGATGATCCTGAACGGCGCACTGGCAGGTCTTGTATCGATCACCGCAGAGCCACTAACCCCAAGCATCGGGGCGGCAACCCTGATCGGCGCAGTTGGCGGTGTGATTGTAGTCTTCGGCGTACCGTTCCTGGACAAACTGAAAATCGACGACGTTGTCGGCGCCATTCCGGTTCACCTGTTCTGCGGTATCTGGGGCACAATCGCGGTGGTATTCACCAACAGCGACGCCTCAATTGGCACCCAGTTATATTCCATCATGGTTGTCGGTCTGTTTACCTTCACTCTGTCAGGTATCGCCTGGTACATCCTAAAGGTAACGATGGGCATCCGCGTCACGGAAGAAGAGGAAATCGTCGGGCTGGACAAATCCGAACTTGGTATGGAAGCCTACCACATCCAGGCATAAGCCCTTACAAACCAACACACTTAAAAACCGGCCCTCCCAAGGCCGGTTTTTTTGTTAGACGAGCGGCATATTTTAGCGTTTCCTACACTAAAAAGGAATCGCATATGTCACAAACTATCACAAACCTGCCCCACAAATCCGAGCGCACAGATATGGCCGCCGCCTTTCGCTGGACAGCCCGCCTGAACATGCACGAAAGCGTTGCCAACCATTTCAGCCTAGCGATCAATGATGACGGCACCCAGTTCCTTATGAACCCCAACCAGATGCATTTTTCACGGATCAAAGCCAGCGACATGCTGTTGGTTGATGCCAATGACCCCGAAACCCTAAAAGGCCCAAATGCGCCCGATCCCACCGCCTGGGGCCTGCACGGCGCCATCCACCGGTTTTGCCCACAGGCACGTTGTGCCATGCACGTCCATTCCATCCATGCCACGGTTCTGGCCAGCTTGGCCGACAGCCGCTTGCTGCCCATCGACCAAAACACCGCTATGTTTTTCAACCGCTATGTCATTGATGAACAATATGGCGGTCTGGCCTTTGAAGAAGAAGGTGCGCGTTGTGCCCAGCTGTTTGCCAACCCGCAACACAAGGTTATGATCATGGGCAACCATGGCGTGCTGGTCATCGGCGATAGTGTCGCAGACACATTCAACCGTATGTACTATTTCGAACGTGCCGCCGAAACCTATATCCGCGCCCTGCAAACCGGCCAACCCCTGCGTATCCTGTCCGATGAAATCGCCGAAAAAACCGCTTGCGAGCTGGATGAATACCCTGAACAATCCGAAAGACACCTGTCAGAGCTTAAGGCCATTCTGGATGCGGAAGCATCAGATTATGCTGCATAAAACGCCCAAACTTAACGGATAATTCTATAAAGCCAATGCGTATCCTTAAAACAGACAATATGATCGGGGCTGCATTCATGTGCGGCTCAATGGCGGGATTCGCCCTGAATGATGCAGCGATCAAAACCGTTGCATCTGATATGAATGTCTATCAGGCGATCTTTATTCGTGGGCTGTTCACCGTGCTTTTCATTGGCAGCATGGCCCTGTTCAGCGGCACATTCAAAACCCTGCCAAACCGTGCCGACAGCAAACTTATTGCATGGCGTTCCGTGGCCGAGGTCGGCGCCACCATGATGTTCCTGACCGCCCTTGTAAATATGCCCATCGCCAATATCACGGCAATTCTGCAAGCCCTGCCACTTACCGTTTCGGTAGCCGCCGCCATATTCATGCGTGAATACTTCGGTTGGCGTCGCGCCGTTGCCATTCTGATCGGGTTCATCGGCATATTGATAATCGTGCGCCCGGGGGCAGACGGTTTTAATTCTTATGCCCTGTTCGGCTTGGGCGCGGTCGCCTTCGTTACATGGCGAGACCTGACCGTGCGACGCTTTTCAACAAATGTATCATCACTGTTTGTCTCTTTCGTCACAGCTGTCGTGATCACCACCGCAGGCGGCATTGCCACGCTCATAGCCGGTGAATGGACACCCGTTTCAAATTTTGAGCTGGCGCTTTTAGCCCTTGCCGCCCTGTTCCTGTTCGGGGGCTATTACGCATCAGTTTCCGCCATGCGCGTGGGTGAAATTGCCTCTGTTGCACCGTTTCGCTACACCATTATGATCTGGGCCATCCTGCTGGGCTGGTTGATCTGGGGCGATATTCCCGACGGCTGGACACTAGTTGGTATGACCATTGTCATCACCATGGGGGTCTATACGCTGTGGCGTGAACGTATGGGTTAGTTTTAAACGGGGCTGACTTAATGCTTCTTCTAATGAACATGGGGGAATGCTCGAAAAACGCTTCCCCGTTTTTATTTCAGAAACCCGCCCTCACGTTTCAGAGATTCCGCTAACCTTTTATCTATGGCAAAGCGCCATACGCTTGCCATACCGTTTCCATACACATTTCAGACCCTGTAAACGGGTCGCAGAAAACACCTTAATGACCAGTACGCCCAATTAACGAACGGCCCTAAAAATCAAGGTTTTCCACGGATAGCGCATTTTGTTGAATGAACTCGCGGCGCGGTTCAACCACGTCACCCATCAGCTTGGTAAACAGATCATCGGCATCCGCCAGATCATTCACTTTCACCTGCAACAAAGTACGTGCTTCGGGGTCAAGCGTGGTTTCCCACAACTGTCCCGGGTTCATCTCGCCCAGCCCTTTGTAGCGCTGCAATGACAGGCCTTTTTCGCCTTCTGCCATCACCAGACTTAGCAATGCGGTTGGCCCGTGTACCAAGGTTGTTTTGTCCTTGCGGGTGAACCGTGCCGACCTGCCGTAAACCTCTTTCAGCTTCGCGGTCATATCGCTTAATTTACGTGCTTCGCCAGAATGCAGACAGCGCCCGTCCAGCGTGTGGCTTTCTTCAACACCGCGCACAATTCGGCTAAACCGCAAACCCTGATCCTGGGTTTGACGCCCTGACCAACCACGTTCATATTCCAGACTAACCTGATCCAGACGCCCTGAAACCAGATCAGCGGCACCTTGTGGATCATTGTCCACAACACTGGGCAGCAAGGCCCCGGCAATCGTGGTTTGTTCCAGAATATGGCGGCTATAATGCGTCGGGAAGGCGTTCAGGATTGTGCGGGCATTACGCGCCTCTGTCACAACACGCGCAAGGTCTGCACCGGTCACAACACTGCCGCCGCCCAAATCAAGCGAGGCCCCCTCAATGCCTTGTTCTACAAGGTAATCATCCAGTGCCGGCTGATCTTTCAGGTAAACTTCAGACTTGCCGCGCGCCACTTTAAACAGGGGCGGTTGCGCGATATACAAGTAGCCGCCGTCAATCAATTCAGGCATTTGGCGAAAGAAAAAAGTCAGCAAAAGCGTGCGGATATGCGCGCCGTCAACGTCCGCATCGGTCATGATAATGACCTTGTGATAACGCAGCTTTTCAATGTTGAATTCGTCACGCCCGATGCCTGTGCCCAAGGCGGTGATCAGGTTGGTGATTTGTTCGGACGTCAGCATCTTGTCAAAGCGCGCGCGTTCCACGTTCAGGATTTTACCGCGCAATGGCAGCACCGCTTGGTTTTCGCGCGAACGCCCCTGCTTGGCAGAACCCCCGGCGCTGTCCCCTTCCACAATGAATATTTCGGATTTGGACGGGTCACGTTCCTGACAATCTGCCAGTTTACCGGGCAAGGATGTGCCGCCAAAGGCGGTCTTGCGCCGGGTCAATTCACGCGCTTTACGCGCCGCCTCGCGCGCCAGTGCCGCTTCAACAATCTTGGTGACAATTTCCTTGGCGTGAACCGGATTTTCTTCAAACCATTCCGCCAGCTTTTCGTTCATCAAGCTTTCCACAACGGGCCGCACTTCGGATGAAACCAGCTTGTCTTTGGTCTGCGAACTGAACTTCGGATCAGGCACTTTTATCGACAAAACACAGGTTAACCCTTCACGCGCATCATCCCCCGTGAAAGAAATTTTCTCTTTCTTCGCAATCCCGCTAGACGCCGCATAATTATTAATAGTCCGAGTCAAAGCCCCCCGAAACCCCGCCATGTGGGTGCCGCCGTCGCGCTGTGGAATATTGTTGGTAAAGGGTAGTACATTTTCGTGGTAACTGTCGTTCCACCACATACCAACCTCGATCGTGATGTCGTCTTTTTCACCAACAATATAAATGGGGTCTTGTAGAACCGCAGTTTTTGAACGGTCCAGGTAACGCACAAATTCCTTCACGCCACCTTCGTAAAACAGCACAGTTTCCAAAGGCTCGGCAGGGCGTTCA
>DAOUQS010000209.1 GCA_030625465.1 Amylibacter sp.
GATGTTGTCGCTTCATGTTCGACCCGCGCCGTGTTGTTTTTTACCTCGATATAAGGCACCGTATGGGCACCACATTTATCGCCGATCAACAGACTGTCGCATTGCGTATAGTTGCGTGCATTGGCAGCCTTGGGATGCATCGACACCAGCCCGCGATAGGTGTTTTGCGCCCGCCCCGCAGAAATCCCCTTGGACACAATCCGCGATTTGGTGCGCTTGCCCAGATGGATCATCTTGGTGCCGGTATCGGCCTGCTGCATATTATTGGCAATCGCGATCGAATAGAACTCGCCCTGGCTGTCGTCACCGCGCAGAATGCACGACGGGTATTTCCACGTGACGGCAGAGCCGGTTTCCACTTGTGTCCACATCACCTTGGCGCGGTCCCCCCGACAATCGGCGCGTTTGGTCACAAAATTGTAAATCCCGCCAACACCGTTTTCATCGCCCGGATACCAGTTTTGCACGGTGGAATACTTGATCTCGGCATCTTCCATGATGATCAGTTCAACCACTGCCGCATGCAGCTGTGCCACATCGCGTTGCGGGGCTGTACAGCCCTCAAGGTACGACACATGCGCGCCTTTTTCGGCGATGATCAGCGTACGTTCAAACTGTCCGGTGTTTTCCGCATTGATGCGGAAATAGGTGCTAAGTTCCATCGGGCATTTCACGCCTTCGGGGATATACACAAACGAGCCGTCAGAAAACACCGCCGAATTCAGCGTAGCATAGTAATTATCCGTCTGCGGCACCACTGTGCCCAGATATTTCTTAATCAATTCAGGATGATCTTTCACCGCTTCCGAGAACGAACAGAAAATCACCCCAGCCTTGGCCAGTTCACCCTTGAACGTGGTGCCAACAGACACACTGTCAAACACGGCATCCACCGCCACACGGCGTTCCTCTTCTGGGGCTTCAACGCCTGCCAGCAAGGCTTGTTCTTTCAACGGAATGCCAAGTTTCGCGTATGTTTCCAACAACTTGGGGTCTACATCATCCAGTGATTTAGGCTTTTCCTCGGCCATGGATTTAGGGCGCGCATAATAGTAAATGTTCTGAAAGTCGATCTTGGGATAATCCACCATCGCCCAGTCAGGCTCTTCCATTTGCTGCCAACGGGCAAACGCTTGCAAGCGCCATTCCAGCAGCCATTCAGGTTCTTCATTACGCTCGGAAATTAACCGCACGATGTCTTCGTTCAACCCTAATGGCGCGTATTCTATTTCAATATCGGTTTCGAAGCCGTACTTGTATTTACCGCCCAGTGCGGTCACCGCATTAACGGTGTCTTCTTCTACGCCGTCTTTTACAACTACATCGCTCATCAGTTTTCCTTTATGCCGCTTTTGCGCGGAATTTAGTATAGGATCTGGCCCATGCGGACACAAAACCATCTATTTCGTCTTTGGTATTTGTCGGCCCCAAAGAGACCCGAACGGCCGAGGCCGCAGTGACATCATCAAACCCCATCGCCTGCAAAACACGGCTGGTCTTGACCTTGCCGCTGGAACACGCTGATCCGGCTGAAATCGCATATCCCGCCAGATCCATCTGCATCACTTGGGTTTCACCCTTCCAGCCCGCAATGGCGAAATTGCTGGTGTTGGGCAGACGCTTCACGTCCTTGCCAAAGATAATCACATCCGGTGCCACCTCAATAATCCGCGCTTCCAGATAGTCGCGCAATTCGGCCACCTGGTCCCAGACACCATCGGCCAGATCACGCGCGGCGGCTTCAGCCGCTGCGCCAAATCCCGCAATACCGGTGACGTTTTCGGTACCGGACCGGCGGCCCTGTTCCTGCCCGCCACCCTTGATTTTAGAAGCGATTTCAACGCCTTCTTTAAGCACAAGCGCACCAACGCCCTTGGGCCCGCCAACCTTATGGGCTGACAGCAATGCGGAAGTAACGCCCGACCAGTCAAACGCGCAAGGTATTTTCCCGAAAGCCTGCACATAATCAGACAGGTACAAACCATCCGGCAAGCTTTGCACAACACCGGTTTCGCTGTTGACCGCTTGCAGACTGCTGTCTTTCGGCGAGGTCACAGTCACAATACCGTTTGCGTCCGTGGGCAAAACCGGATCGGTCCAGACAAAGATACAATCATGCTCCCCGCTTGCGGCTTGGATATCTTTATCCGCTAAAACCAAAGCGGCGGCTTCCGTTGCACCGGATGTAAACGCAATATCGGCAGAACTTGCCCCGAAAGCATCCTTAACCTGCCCCCGCGCCCGTTCAATGATCGCTTTCGCGGCTCGCCCTTCGGCATGCACGCTTGACGGATTGCCCAGAACATCCATTGCCGCGATCATCGCGGCACGCGCCTCGGGCCGTAAAGGGGCCGTTGCATTCCAGTCCATATAGACGCGGTTCATGCCTCATCCACCACTTCAAACAATGTCGGCACCGCAGGGCACGGGGCCATTTGGTTGTCGATGATGTCAGATAGGCGTGTCTGGTGTAAAAACACATAAACCTGTGCTGACAGGCTTTCCCACAGGCGGTTGTTCAGTGATTGCGCGCGGCTGCCCGTCATGGCACCCGTGGCACCCGCCCCTTTGGCAAGCGCGTCCATGGTTTCATCCACCGCTTCCAGAACCGCAGAGACACGGATCGCATCGGGCGTTTTGGCCAGCTTGTAACCACCACCCGGCCCGCGCACAGAATCGACAAACCCCGCACGGCGTAGTTTTACGAATAATTGCTCCAGATAATTCAGTGAAATATCTTGCCGCTTGGAAATTTCCGCCAAAGAAACTGTGCCATTTGCCCCCTCAAGGGCAATATCAACCAGCGCAATCATCGCATATCGGCCTTTTGTGCTCAGTTTCACGGGTCTTTCCTGTCGTTATGGTTGACGAATGCGGTATGAAGCCTTAGTCAGTTGTCTTTGAAAAAGAGGGCAATGAAGCTCTGATTTAGAATGGTTCTAAAGTTTCCGAGTGTTACTGTCAACTATTAGTAATACCCATGGATATACAAGTTTGGAGTGCCCCGCACAATGCCTGAAATTATATTTCCCGGCCCCGATGGTCGCCTAGAAGGCCGCTATCATCCGCAAAAAAATATCAAGGACGCACCGATAGCAATTATCCTGCATCCGCATCCGCAATTCGGCGGAACCATGAACAATAAAGTGGTCTATAATCTGCATTATGCCTTTTATAATATGGGCTTTAACGTGCTGCGCTTCAACTTTCGCGGTGTCGGACGATCACAAGGTGAATACGACCAGGGTGTCGGTGAATTGCTGGATGCGGCCTCTGCGCTGGATTATCTGCAATCAATGAACCCGAATGCGAAACACTGCTGGGTTGCCGGCTTCAGTTTTGGCGCATGGATCGGCATGCAATTGCTGATGCGGCGCCCGGAAATATCCGGTTTTATCAGCGCATCCCCACCGGCGAATATGTATGATTTCAGCTTTCTGGCACCCTGCCCGTCTTCGGGTTTGATTATCAACGGTTCTGCTGATCGTGTTGCACCACCTGCGGATACCGAAGATCTGGTCGCCAAATTACACGAACAAAAGGGTATCACGATAACCCACACAGTTCTGGAAGGTGCCGATCACTTCTTCAAGCGGGAAGAACAGATGGATCTGATGCTGCAAACCGTTGACGAATATGTGCGTCGACGTTTAACCGAAACCACACGGTAATAATTACCCGGATATTACACCACCACTGACAGGCGCATTGCAGCCTGTTGTGGTGGGTGATGATGTCGGCAATCCGCGCAACACCCGCACGGCCAGATAGCCAAATGCCTGCGCTTCCAGCAT
>DAOUQS010000156.1 GCA_030625465.1 Amylibacter sp.
GTCAATAATCCGCGTGAAATGACCTATGATGCGGCTTTGGCGATCTATACCGCAGCCTTATAGGGTACAACACCGAACGCCCCCCTAACAAACCCTTCACCCTTGCAAGTGTATAACGCCCTTGCTAGCAAAAGTAGTTCACGGGTTTTCAAAGGGCGGGTAACAGCGCCAAATGCGAAAGCCACCAGACTTACGTAAGTAGGCGTTTCGATCAAAAATCGAAACACCATAGGTGCAGAGATTAAAACCTCTGTTCGGCCATATAGCTACAATCGGCAGGCCTGCCTTCCTTATAACGTACAGACCCTAATGAAATGTAAAACCCCGCCACCCAGATAGGGCGACGGGGCAAAAGGCGTGGTCACAGTATAAATAACTGTAATACCTTACCGGTCGTTCAGCCACTTCACCACAGCACCGCGTACCGATTGCTGGCCTGATGCGCGGGCTTCATTGATCACGTCGCGGGCCTCTTCCAGATTGGTCTTGCGCAGCATATGTTTCACCGGGCCGATAGAGGCCGGACGCATCGACAGATTGCGCAGCCCCATGGCCACGAAACACAGCGCCTCGATCGGGCGACCAGCGTCTTCACCGCAAAAACTGACAGGGGTTTCGAACAGGTCACACCTTGCCGCGATTTGTTCGATAAAGGTCAGAAAACTGACGTTCAGCGTATCATAACGGCGGCGCACGCGTTCGTTTTCACGGTCGGCGGCATAGAAAAACTGTTTCAGGTCATTGCCGCCAATGGAAATAAAGTCGCACATCTCGAAGAACTGGTCGGGTGCAAATGCCAAGCTGGGGGTTTCCAGCATGGCCCCGACCTTGATCTCGCTTGGGACGATATGGCCCAGCCGTTTTTCATTTTCCAGCACCTTGTCCAGCATGGCTTTGGCTGCACGAAATTCATCGAATTGCGCCACAAACGGGAACATCACCCGCAACGGGCGTCCGTTGGCCGCGCGCATGAAAGCTTGCAATTGCATGCTCATCACACCCTTTTTATCCAGACCCACACGAATGGCGCGCCAGCCCATGGCAGGGTTGGGTTCATCTTCGGGCTGCAGGTACGGCAGAACTTTATCCGAGCCGATATCCAACGTGCGAAAATTCACCGGCTTGCCGTCGGCGGCTTCAAACACGCGGGCATATAGTTCCGCCAGATCAGAGCGTTTGGGCATCGAGTTGCGCAATAGGAATTGCAGCTCGGTGCGAAACAGGCCAACCCCTTCGGCGCCGGAACTGATCAGGCTTGGCAGATCAGCCATCAGGCCTGCGTTCATCTGCATGCCGACCCTGACACCGTCCAGTGTCACTGCGGGCTCTGTGCGTATAGCGGCGTATTTTTGTTGTGCTTTGGCCAGCATCGCGATCTTGTCTTTGAAGGCCGCGACAACAGTGTCGTCCGCGCGCAAATGCACCACGCCCTGGTCGCCATCAACCAGTATTTCGTCGCCGTTAAGGGCCTCGCGGGTGATATTGTCGGCGTGGATCACCATCGGGATCGCCCATGCGCGTGCAATGATCGTCGCGTGTGACCCGACCGAGCCGTTTTCCAGCACCAGCCCCTTAATGTTCTTGCCATACTCCAGCAACTCGGCAGGGCCGATATTACTGGCAACAAGTATCGCATTGTCAGGCACCTTGTCGCTGGCGGCACGTCCCTGTCCGGTTAGCAACCGCAACAGACGATTGGACAGATCATCCAGATCGTGCAGCCGTTCGCGCAGGTAGGGGTCAGGCACGCGCGACATGCGCGCACGCGTTGCAGATTGTTCCTTTTCCACCGCAACTGCGGCGGACAGGCCGCTGTCGATATTGGCTTCCAGCCGCGATACCCAGCCGCGTGAATTGGCGAACATCCGGTAGGCTTCCATCACCTCTTGTTGTTCCTTGCCTGCGGACTGGCTGGCATTCAGCAGATCGTTCACATTCAGGCGCAACTGGTCGATTGCCTCGCGCAGGTGTTTTTTCTCTATTTCGGGGTCATCGGCAACCGGGTTTGTGATGACGATTTTAGGGTTGTGAAGTAAAACAACACCGCGTGCGGCACCTTCTTGTGCCGCTCCGCCCTTGAACAGGTGCGCCCGTTGGTGGGGGGCGGTCATTGCCTCGCCTTCGCCGGTAAAGGCGCCCAGCTCTTTCATTTCGGCGATCACCATGGCGACGACTTCCAACGCGTAAACCTCGTCGTCGTCGTATTTGCGCATGTCTTTGTTCTGGACCACCAGAACGCCCAAAACCTCACCCAGACGCTGAATAGGCACGCCCAGAAATGAGGAATACAATTCCTCACCGGTTTCTGGCATGTACTGAAAGCCCTTGGTCTGGGGTGCATTTTCGGTGTTGATCGGTGCGGCCTGTTTGGCCACGCGCCCGACCAGCCCTTCACCCACACGCAAGCGTGTCTGGTGAACCGCTGACTTGTTCAGACCTTCGGTTGCACAAAGTTCCAGTGTTTGGCGGTCAGGGCGCAGATATACAGAGCAGACCTGTGCCTCCATGCTTTCAGAGACAAGCACGGTGATGTGATCCAGCCGTTCCTGACCGTCACCGTCTTCCGCCAGCGTGTCACGCAATCTTTGCAGAAGTGTTCTTGATGTCGCGCCGCTTTTCTGGGCCATAAAATCCCTTACGCTGCTTTTTCTAATTCAAAAGCATCATGCAATGCGCGGACCGCTAATTCCATGTATTTCCGGTCAACCAGTACAGATATTTTGATCTCGGAGGTTGTGATGATCTGAATATTCACACCTTCATCCGCCAGAATTCCGAACATTTTTCCTGCAACACCGGCTTGCGAACGCATACCGTTGCCGACGATAGATATCTTTGCGACATTGGGATCGTTCAGCAATGCGCGGTAATTCAGCTCGCCTTCTTTTTGGGCTTGTGCAAGCGCGCTTTCGGCCAATGCAATCTGGTCGGTCGGGCAGGAAAATGTCATATCCGTGCGCCCGTCATCCGAAATATTCTGCACGATCATGTCCACATTCACACCCGCATCCGCAAGCGGGCGGAAAATCGCTGCCGCCACACCGGGGCGGTCGGCTACGGACACCAAAGTCATTTTGGCCTCGTCGCGTGAATACGCCACGCCCTTTACCACACGAATATTTTCCACAATGTCCTCTTCCTGACACACCAATGTGCCAACGTTTTCCGATATATCGTCCTCGAAGCTTGATAATACCCGTAAACGCACACGGTAGCTACGCGCCAGTTCAACCGAGCGGGTTTGCAGCACTTTTGCGCCGAGTGATGCCAGTTCCAGCATCTCTTCATAGGATATTCTATCTAGCTTGCGCGCTGTGCCGACAATGCGCGGGTCAGTTGTATAAATACCGTCCACATCCGTATAGATGTCACAACGATCAGCCCCAAAGGCTGCCGCGAATGCAACCGCAGTTGTGTCAGAACCGCCCCGGCCCAAAGTTGCCGTACGCCCATCCGCCATGACGCCCTGGAACCCGGCCACAACCGCGACTTTGGTTCCAGCCGCAAAAGAGGCTTCGATGTTTTCGCTGGGGATTGCATCAATGCGCGCGCCTTCGTGGTGGCCGGTGCATTTCACCGGCACTTGCCAACCTTGCCAGCTGCGCGCTGGCACACCCATTTCCTGCAAACGCAAAGCCAGCAGGCCGGATGTGATATTTTCACCCGAGGACACGACCGCGTCATATTCTGCCTTGTCATGCAGCCCCGTGGCAGGCGCGCTGCCTTTAACAAAGCCCACCAATTCATTGGTTTTGCCCGACATGGCCGATACGATCACGATCACCTCGTTGCCGTTATCAACCTCTTGGCGCACCTTGCCAGCCGCATTCGCGATCTTGTCCAGATCCGCCACCGAGGTGCCGCCAAATTTCATCACGATGCGCGACATTTTATCTATTCCATGCACAAGTATTATTCTGCGGGTTTAATACGCGGGATAGGGGGAGGGGGCAAGGGTAATGAAACAGAAGGGCGTTTGCATACTGGCAAAAATAGAAAGACCACTTCAGGAAAAAACACACAGTTATCGGCTTCAACTTGTCCTTGGGTTTGCTTTTACTTACACTGGAATACACAGATGATTATCTGCGTCTAAATGTGATATATTTTAAATAAATGATAGCGAGATGTGATTGAATGGCTCTAATATCGGTTATTTCTCCCACCTACCAACTTATTGATACTGGCCGCCGTGAATTCTTTGCACAAGCGTTTGCATCTTTGCACGGCCAGAAAAACTGTGAGTTTGAACATATTATAGTTGATGGCGCCTCTACGGATGGAACTGTCCAGCATATCAATAAATTGATAGAAGACCTACCGCTTGATGCGGCACCTGTACGCTTTATTTCCGAACCTGACAGCGGGCTTTATGATGCAATGAATAAGGGTGCCGCCATTGCCAAAGGTGACTATTTGGTTTTTTTGATGTCTGATGATTATTTCAATACGCCAGACGCATTGGCGGCCCTTGGGGCCGAAATACGAAAGGGTGGTCATGATTATATCTATGGCCGGCAAATTTCACTTGATGAAGCGGGCAACACGCATCTTTGGAAAAATATGTCGCCAACCTTGATACTGAATCAAATGCCTTTTGGTCATACTTCGATAGCGTTTAGGCGTGATATGCTTATAGCGCTAAAAGGGTATGATACACATTACAATATATGCGCGGATTATGATTTTGTCTTTCGGATGATCGGGGCGGGGTACCGTGGAAAACACTTGAAATACCCTATCGGTGTTTTCAGAGCGGGAGGGGTTTCTGGTGATCTTGAACAGGTTAGGTTTGAACATATGAAAATCTGGCGCACGCGGTTGGCTGATTATGTGGATATGGCGGATATCAGCGATAATAAGGTTCTAAACTGGTTGCGGCGGGGTCAGTTTCCTTTGTGGCTGCTATGGTCAGTGTTCCGCCAATCCAAGACATCTGGCGATTTGAAAAAGGCTTGTATTCACGCGGCTTTTAAGTCTTTGCGGCGCATTGCTAAACCCCGAAAAAACAGTTAAATT
>DAOUQS010000207.1 GCA_030625465.1 Amylibacter sp.
GGCGGGCCTGACGGGATCAAAGGTGTGTCTTTGTTTATCGTGCCCAAGATCATGGTTAATGACGATGGCTCATTGGGTGACATGAACGGCGTCAGCGTCGGCAGTCTTGAAGAAAAAATGGGCATTCACGGCAATGCCACTTGTGTGATGAACTATGATGACGCCACAGGTTATCTGCTGGGCGAACAGCATAAAGGCATGCGCGCAATGTTCACAATGATGAACGAGGCCCGCCTTGGCGTGGGCATGCAGGGTCTGTCACAGGCTGAAGTGGCGTACCAGAACGCGGTGGTATATGCTAAGGATCGTCTGCAAGGGCGTGATGTAACGGGTGTGAAAAACCCTGACGGCCCGGCTGATCCGCTGATCGTACACCCTGACATTCGCCGCATGTTGATGAACCAGAAAAGCTTTTGTGAAGGCGCGCGCGCGTTTGTTCTTTGGGGTGCGATGATGCTGGATAAATCGCATCTGAATGAAGACAAAGACGCCCACGGGCTGATTTCCTTGCTGACGCCTGTCATCAAGGGTTTCTTGACCGATGTCGGCTACGATATGACCGTTCAAGCCCAACAGGTATACGGCGGGCATGGTTATATTGAGGAATGGGGCATGTCCCAATTCACCCGTGATGCACGGATTGCAATGATCTACGAAGGTGCTAACGGCGTGCAAGCGCTTGATCTTGTAGGCCGTAAAATGGCGTTGGACGGTGGCAAGCATGTCATGGCATTTTTTGACATGATCAAAGTCTTTATTTCGGAAAATAAAGATAATGAAGCATTGGCCAAAGATTTTCTTGAGCCGTTGAAAGACGCGTCAAAAGATCTGCAAGCCGTGATGATGTATTTCATGCAGGAAGGCATGAAAAATCCAAATGCCGCCCTTGCCGGATCGACCGACACGTTGCACATGTTCGGGCACGTGTGTTTCGGTTTGATGTGGTCTATGATGGCGAAATCTGCACAGGATGCGCTGGATGCAAATCCAGACGACCCTGACTTTTACAACAATAAACTGGCAACAGGCCGCTATTATATGGCCCGTGTGCTACCCGCAACATTAGCCCACAAAGCCCGCATTCTTTCGGGTGCTGACACAGTTATGGCGCTGGACGCCGACGCGTTTTAAGGAGAATTAAAAGATGACCGAAGCCTATATTTATGACGCCATCCGCACCCCGCGCGGCAAAGGCAAAAAAGACGGCAGCCTGCATGAGGTAACAGCCGTGAAACTGTCCGCCGATATGCTGAACGGCATTGCCACACGCAACAATCTGGAAGATACTGCACAGATCGAAGATGTGATCTGGGGTAACGTCACCCAAGTTGGCGAACAAGGTGCGTGCCTTGCGCGTTCCGCTGTGCTTTATTCCGACCTTGATCAAAGCGTTCCGGGCCTGTCCGTTAACCGCTTTTGTGCGTCCGGTCTGGAAGCGGTGAACCTTGCCGCCAATCAGGTGAAAGGTGGTGCAGGCAACGCATATATCGCCGGTGGTGTTGAAAGCATGAGCCGTGTGCCCATGGGCATGGATGGCGGTGCTATTGCCGTTGATCCCTATCTGGCAATGAAAACTTATTTCGTCCCCCAAGGCATCTCATCCGACATAATTGCGACCAAATACGGTTTCAGCCGCGATGATTGCGATGCCTATGCGGTTGAAAGTCACAAACGTGCGGTTGCCGCGACCAAAGCAGGTCATTTTGAACGCTCGCGTATTGCGGTGCGTGATCAAAACGGTCTGGAAATTCTATCCACGGATGAACAAATCCGCGAAGGCACCAACATGCAGGGCCTGGGTTCGCTGAACGCGTCGTTTAAGGCCATGGGTGAGGTTATGCCGGGCTTTGATAACGTGGCGATCATGAAGTACCCCGAGCTAGAGCGTATTAACCACGTTCACCACGCAGGCAATTCTTCGGGTATTGCGGATGGTGCCGCTGCGGTTTTGATCGGCAATGCGGAGTTTGGCAAAGCCAACGGCCTGACGCCACGCGCGCGCATTCGCGCCACGGCCAAGATCGGCACAGACCCCACCATCATGCTGACAGGCCCCGTCCCTGTGACCGAAAAAATCCTGCGCGATAGCGGCATGAACATCGGCGACATTGATCTGTTCGAGGTAAATGAGGCTTTCGCATCGGTTGTGTTGCGCTTCATGACCTATTTTGATGTGGATTACGGCAAGCTGAACGTCAACGGTGGCGCCATCGCAATGGGCCACCCACTGGGTGCGACAGGGGCGATGATCCTTGGCACGTTGCTGGATGAACTGGAACGTACCGACAAAGAAACCGGCCTTGCAACGCTTTGCATCGGCTCTGGTATGGGTGCCGCAACAATTATTGAAAGGGTCTAAACAATGGCTGAATTTAACTATGATGTAGACGCTGACGGCATTGCCACAATCACTTGGGACCTGCCCGGTAAAACAATGAACGTGCTGTCGCTTGAAGGCGCCGCCGAACTGGAAGCCCTGGTTGACAAGGTGCTGGCCGATGATGCGGTCAAAGGTGCTGTGATCACATCCGGCAAAGCCGATTTCGCTGGTGGCATGGACTTGAATGTCATCGCTAAAATGAAAGAAATGGCGGGTGATAATCCGGCGCAAGGTCTATTTGACGGCATCATGTCGTTTCACCGCCTGACCCGCAAAATTGAACGCGCGGGCATGGACGCCAAAACTAACAAAGGCGGCAAACCGATTGTTGCCGCCCTGCCCGGAACGACATTGGGTATCGGCTTTGAAATTTCGCTGTCTTGTCACCGCATTATTGCCGCCGACAACCCAAAGGCCAAAATTGGTCTACCGGAAATTCTTGTGGGGATTTTCCCCGGTGCCGGTGGTACGACCCGCCTGTCGCGCAAGCTGGATATGATGACCGTGTCGCCGTTTTTGATGAACGGAAAACTGTCTGATCCACAGGCCGCAAAACGTGCGGGCCTGATAGATGATGTTGTGCCGGCGGATGAATTGCTGTCTGCCGCCAAGGATTGGGTCAAGAACGCAACGGATGCGGACATCGTGAAACCGTGGGATACCAAAGGCTTTAAAATGCCGGGTGGTGCCCCCTACCATCCTGCGGGCTTTATGACCTATGTCGGTGCAAGTGCGATGATCCACAGTAAAACCCAAGGGGTATATCCTGCGGCAAAAGCCATGCTTTCAGCGATCTATGAAGGTGCGCAAGTGCCGTTTGACACCGCCATCCGTATTGAGGCGCGCTGGTTCACTAATGTTTTGATGAACCCGTCATCCTCGGCGATGATCAAGACCCTGTTCACTAACAAAACCGCCCTTGAAAAAGGTGCCAACCGCCCTGAAGGCGTGGCCGATATGACCGTCAAAAAACTGGGCGTTCTGGGTGCCGGCATGATGGGCGCAGGTGTGGCCTTTGTTTCTGCCCGTGTGGGCATCGAAGTGGTGTTGCTGGACCGAGATCAGGCGGCCGCTGACACAGGCATTGCCACCATTACCGGCATTCTGGATCAAGGCGTGAAGCGTAAAAAAGTCACCGCAGAACAAAAGGATGCAATTCTTGGTCGGGTGAAAGCCACTGCCGATTATGCTGATCTGAAGGGCTGTGATCTGATCGTGGAGGCCGTTTTTGAAGACATGGGCGTGAAAGCCGGTGTAACCAAAGACGCCGAAGCACAGCTTGACCCATCTGCGATCTTTGCCACCAACACATCAACCTTGCCGATCACCGAACTGGCCAAAGCCAGCCGTGATGATAGCCGTTATATCGGCATTCACTTCTTTAGTCCGGTGCATCTGATGAACCTGGTCGAGATTATCAAAGGCAAAAACACTGGCCCCGAAGCCGTGGCTAAAGCCCTTGATTTTGTACG
>DAOUQS010000402.1 GCA_030625465.1 Amylibacter sp.
ATGTCAAATCAATTGTATACAATATATTATCTATTGCACGCAATTACCGAATGCGTAATGATTGCCTATGAATAAAAACCGTGCCGATAAAATCGCTGAAGAGCTGCAAGAGCTTATTTTTTCAGGAAGTTTTAAAGATGGGGAACGCCTTGACGAAATTCGTCTTGCCCAAAAGTATGGCGTTTCCAGAACCCCCTTGCGCGAAGCCTTAAAAAAACTGGCCGCTTCCGGAATGGTCGAGCAAATTCCGCACAGGGGCGTGTTCGTGCGCCAGCCCGGCCCGATGGAACTTCTAGAAATGTTCGAACTGATGTCAGAGCTGGAAGCGATCTGCGGAAAACTGGCCGCCAAACGGATTTCGGAAGACGCGCTGAAAGACCTTAAAGCGGCAAATGAAAAATGCCAAATAGCCAAGGAAAACGCGGATATTGATGGCTACTACATTGAAAATGAACGGTTCCATCAAATCATATACAAACAATCCGGCAACACGTTTCTGGAACAAGAAACCCTTCGACTACAAAAAAGGTTACAACCGTTTCGACGCGTCCAGCTTCGGTTTCGGGGGCGGATCGAACAATCAATGTCAGAACACGAATTGATCGTAGAGGCCCTGTTGAACGGGGACGCCAGCAAAGCCGAGGCAACCTTGCGCAAACATGTAGCCGTTCAAGGCGACAAGTTCCACCAACTGGTCGCAAGCTTCAACAAACGCTAGGGGTAAAATGGTGCTGCTGGGGAGAATTGAACTCCCGGCCTCGTCATTACCAATGTGTTTTTCGAATTCTTAGACTGGCTTTGACAGGCGTTGATGACGTTGTAGAAGATCGCATAACCGATTGTTCTTTCGAGATATTTTACGAGATTGGTTTTGCATGGTGTCGCATTTGACTGGCCCAGGTTGTACTCCGCTCCCCTACTAATCCCCTACTAGTGACCCCACCCCACCGACGGTTGTCGAGACAGGCCGCCCAACTGCATGTCCCGCTCCGAAGGAGTTGGCGAGCATCGCTTGTGGACAGGTTCACAGAAACTGACGTTCGGATGGCGATGCCTTTTTGGGATCGCGTATAATCGTTGATCCAATCCAGCCAATGGCACGCGAAGCGGTCAGTGTGCTGGACTGTCCAGTTCAGGCACAGTTGGGAAGCATCCCTCAGAGGACACTTTGCCTATCGCAATGGCAAAGAACGCCAATCCGACAAAAACCGACATGCCAGCTACAATTCTATTTGCGCCAACTGGAGCATAGTCGCCATAGCCAAGCGACGAAAATGTAACTACCGAAAATATACGGCATCGAGAAAAGTTGGATCGTTCATACCTTTTTTTTGGGAGGGGGGAGCTTTCTGCCAAAT
>DAOUQS010000429.1 GCA_030625465.1 Amylibacter sp.
CAATGACCGTGGCGAGGGTTTCGTGACACTGGAGCACCTTTTGAACGAAGGGCGTAAATTAAACCTGATCGCCACCGATGACGCCCATTTCAACACACCCGATTTTTTCGGCGGCTGGGTGATGGTCAAGGCCACACAAAACACCCCAGAAGCTTTGCTTGCCGCACTGAAGGCAGGCAAATTTTATTCCAGTACCGGCCCGGAAATAAACGATATCCGTTTGAGCAAGAATAGTATCGAGGTCGATTGCTCTTCTGCCGCAACTATTATCGTTCAAGGTCAGGGCACATCAATGGCCACCCTGCATGGTAAAACCATGACCACCGGACAGCTTTCACTGGAACGACTGTCCAACTCACCATGGATCCGCGTGACAGTTATAGATCGCGCCGGCAAACGCGCATGGTCAAACCCGATCTGGCTTGATCTGTGATAGCCCCGTTCCGTTATTTGCTTGATCGCATCAATCTTGAATTCTTCTGTGTAATTTGGCCGTGTCATTGAGTTCTCCTTGCCTCATTTTTAGGGGACAAGGCGTCTACAATTCTAGGGGCTATTCATGACAACAAAACCGCGCATACAGATTTTCATCAAGTTTGTTCTTCTATCCGGTATTCTGATTGGTTATTTCGGCTACCTCAGTTATAAATATGGTATTGCTACCGGCGGCATTTCCGCGCTGCTAACGTGGAGTTTCTTTGTTTTATGTACTCCGGTTGCCGATGCCGGCTTTTTATTGGATTTCCCCCTCAGATTGTTTTTTGGCATTCGTATGGTGGTCTCGGAAATAGCTGTCTGGATCATTGCCCTTGTTCTAAACGCAGTGACACTTGTTTTTGCTCCACACTACTACACAACAACCATTCTGACCGAACTTCTGCACAAGATATTCATGACCCCGTTGCCCTATTGGGGCGTGATTGTCCTGTCAGGCTTGGGCACCTTCCTGTCGATCCGCTTTGGTGATGAACTAATGGATGTTATTCACCATCGTGACAGGTCATATTTCCATTCCCATCACTTCAAGCATGAGCTGATCTTGTTCGCCTTCTTCTTGCTGGTGCTTTTCGGATACTACGAACTTATCGCTTCCGTCGGGATA
>DAOUQS010000013.1 GCA_030625465.1 Amylibacter sp.
ACCGGCACCCCGTTCATATCATCGGCAACCACAACCATAAACGGTTGCTGGCCCATGGGTATAAATGCCTGACTGCCGTCAGGGTGGCGTTCGACCATATCCAGCTGATAGGGCAAGGTGCGTATCGCTGATTTGAACATGCTAATGCCAGCTTGCCCGTCACTGAAATCAAGCGTGGCAAGGTCACTGTAACGCGCGCACTTGCCTTGGTTGATCATCACTGTCGGATCACCAACAATCGCCAGCACATCCCCGAAAGGGGCAAAAGCCTGCGCGGTCAAGGCCTGTGTCTTGATCACTTTCACTTGGTATGGCCCAGATCAAATGACATATGGCGGTTCACGTCTTTGTATAAAAGATAGCGAAATGGTTCCGGCCCTGCGGCCACACAAGCCTGCGGGCAAAATGCGCGTAACCACATGTAATCACCGGCCTCAACCTCGACCCAGTCCTGATTTAGATGGTAAACCGCTTTGCCCTGCAACACATAAAGCCCGTGTTCCATCACGTGGGTTTCGGCAAACGGGATGGATCCACCCGGTTGAAAAGTCACAATCGTGACATGCATATCATGGCGCAAATCGGTGGGTTCCACAAATCTGGATGTAGCCCAGGCCCCATCCGTATCAGGCATAACCGTCGGTGCTACATCGTGATCCGAGGTGACAAATGCCTCTGGCACATCCAGCCCCGCAACCGCCTGATAGCGTTTTCTGATCCAGTGAAAATTGGCGTTTGCAGCAGAGTTGTTCTTCAAAGTCCAGTTGCAAGCGGGCGGCAAGAACGCATAGCCCCCGACATTCAGAATATGCACTTTTCCTTCAATGCTCAGCTCGACCGTGCCTGCGACAACAAACAAAACACTTTCAACCGATGCATCAGCCTCGGGGCCTGTGCTGCCGCCATTGGGGGTCACTTCGGCGATGTAGTGCGAAAAGGTTTCGGCAAACCCCGTTAAAGGCCGCGCGATAACCCAGAACCGCGCACCCACCCAATTGGGCAGAAAGCTGGTCACAATATCGGTCATCACACCCTTTGGAATAACCGCATAAGCATCTTTGAAAACTGCACGATCCGTCATAATCTGGCTTTGCGGCGGCAAGCCACCTGTTGGTACATAATATTTAGCAGCCGGTTTCATCTGATTGTCCTTCATGGCAAAATCTCGGTTAATCTTAGCAATGCAATCCGTTCCACTTGGCCGCAGGCGATTGCAAACTCGGTGTCTTTGTCGTTGTTGATACGGGTCGTAAAAGCCTGCAATATCTGGTCTTTGCGCAGACCTTTGACGGCGATAATAAAGGGAAAGCCGAATTTCGCGGTGTAATCCGCATTCAAGCCCTGAAATACTGCCCGCTCATCATCGGTTAACGCGTCTAAACCAGCACTGGCTTGCTCTGCAGTAGACTCTTTTGTCAGTTGTTCCGCTGCTGCAAGTTTTCCCGCCAGATCAGGGTGTGCCGTCAAAACGCCCAAGCGTTGTTTATCGTTCGCGCGCCGAAACACACGGCAAAGCGCGGAATGCAGCCCTGTGGCGGTATCATGTGCCGCACCAAGCTCGCCCTTCCAAGCGGCTTCGGCCACCCATGCGGAATGTTCAAATATTCCGCCGAAAGCAACCACAAAATCAGCCTTACGCATAGTAGAAGGGGTTTCACTTGCATCGGGCGCAGGGTGATGTTCATGCCAGTGTTTGGCGATATCAATGCGGCGCGGGAACCATACATCCGCATGGCTTTGGGCATATTCCATAAACCGTTTTAATGCTTGAATACGTCCGGGCCGCCCGATCAGACGGCAATGCAACCCGACCGAAAGCATCTTGGGCGCACCATCGCACCCTTCTTCATAAAGCGCGTCAAAGCTGTCTTTCAGATAGGTATAAAACTGGTCGCCCGCATTAAACCCCTGCGGGGATGCAAAGCGCATGTCGTTTGTATCCAGCGTATAAGGAATGACCAACTGCTGCTTGTCATCATGGGCGTACCAATAGGGCAGGTCGTCGGCATAACTGTCTGAAACATAGTCAAACCCGCCTTCCTTGGCCACCAGATCAACGGTGTTGACTGAACACCGTCCAGTATACCAGCCTGTTGGCCGCGCACCCGTCACTTCCGTGTGAATACGGATAGCTTCCAGCATATCGCGGCGTTCATCGTCTTTGTCGAAATCCTTGTATTCAATCCATTTCAACCCGTGACTGGCGATTTCCCAACCGGCATCCTGCATTGCGGCGACCTGTGCAGGCGCGCGTTCCAATGCGGTTGCAACACCGTAAACGGTTGCAGGGATTTCCATTTTGGTGAACAGGCGATGCACCCGCCAGAAACCGGCGCGGGCGCCGTATTCATAAACAGACTCCATATTCCAGTGGCGTTGCCCGGGCCATTGGGCGGCCCCTACGATTTCCGATAGAAAAGCTTCAGAGCTGGCATCCCCGTGTAAAGTGCAGTTTTCCCCGCCTTCTTCGTAGTTGATCACAAATTGCACAGCGATCTTGGCACCGTTTGGCCAACACATCTTTGGCGGTGTTTGGCCATATCCGTGCATATCCCTTGGATAACGGTTCACAGATAAATACTCCTTCATTCCGGCTTTATTTCTAGCAGAATACATGGTTTTCATTATAATTATTTTTTTGAAGGTCTTTTTTGTATTCTAAGGTTTCAAACAGGTTATTATTACGCGAAGCAGTGGTGCAAAGGAACAATAATATGGCTGATGTAAAAGGTTATCTAACGACCCATGTTCTTGATACAAGCTTGGGCAAACCTGCGGCGGGTCTGCAAATTGACCTGTTTTCGCTTCAGGGCGGGGCGCGTACACATATTTGCACAATGGAAACAAACAGTGACGGGCGAACCGATAGTGCAATTCTGCCGCAAAATGATTTCAAGTGCGGGGTTTATGAACTGGTTTTTAAAGCCGAGGACTACCTGAAGCACACGGCCATTGCACAAGATGCCCCGTTCTTTTTGGCGGATATTCCGATACGGTTCGGCATCAATGATTTGGACGCGCATTACCATGTGCCGCTTTTGCTGTCACCTTTTGGATATTCAACCTATCGCGGCAGTTAAAGCATGGATTTGGCCAGCGCGTCTTTGCAGTGTGCCACCATATAATCAATGAACAACCTGACCTTCGGGTCTTGATGTTTTTTGTGTGGGTAAAGACAGGCCAGAAAGACAGAGCTTGGCGGGGTTTCTTCGGCGACCGCCACAAGTGCGCCGGATTTCAGATGTCTGGCCACTTCAAAAATCGGTTTATTGATAATGCCGTGGCCCTTTAAGGCCCAATCGGTCAACACTTCGCCATCGTCGGATTCATACGGGCCTTTGACCGGAAACCGTTTTGGCCCGCTAGTTGTGTTTAACAGCCATTGAAATTCCCGCACACCGGGGAACCGCAATATCAGGCAGTCATGTTTGTCGCTTATCAGGTCTTGCCCGGATTTCGGCATTCCGCGTTTTGCGATGTATTCTGGTGCGGCACATAAAACCCGCTCACATTCCGCGATGGCGCGGATACGGTGGCTGGAATCCTGGGGGACGCCCAGAAAGAATGCAATATCCAGCCCCTCTTCTGTCAAGTCGATGCTGCGGTCTGACAGTCGAAGACGGACATCTATATCGCAATACTTTTGCTTGAAATCCGGCACGTACGGGGCAATGAAACGGCGGCCAAGGCCCAAAGGGGCCGCGACAAAAATAGAGCCTTTTGGGCTTTGGGTGTATTCCGCAACAGTTGCTTCGGCGGCATTGATTGCGCTTAAGACCGCATTTGCACCGTCATAGAATAAACGGCCCTGCTCGGTTGCCTGTAAGCTGCGGGTGGTACGGTTGAACAAACGCACGCCAAGATGGCTTTCCAGCTCTGCTATACGGCTGGATGCCACAGCAGGCGATACCCTTTGATCCCGTGCCGCAGCCGACATATTGCCAAGCTCATAGACCCGCACAAATATTTTCAACTGCTTGACGTAAGACATTTCCATTATCTTTTTGTAAGTTCCGTCGATTATATTAGTATTTTTGAAAGTGTTCTGCAATTATTTAAATTTACCAATGAAACATTTTGGCGCAAAATGATCAGGATTTAAGGAGAATGCGATGTACGATCTAGTGATCATGTCCGAATGGGTGGAATTTGCCATGCGCTGGTTGCATGTGATCACCGCAATCGCCTGGATTGGCTCGTCTTTCTACTTTATCGCACTTGATTTGGGGTTGCGCCAGGCACCCGACCTTCCGAAGGGCGCACATGGTGAAGAATGGCAGGTACACGGCGGCGGGTTTTACCACATCCGGAAATATCTGGTTGCCCCCGAAGCGTTGCCGGAACATCTGACATGGTTCAAATGGGAAAGTTATGTCACCTGGCTGTCCGGCTTTGGCATGATGTTCATGGTCTATTATCTGGGCGCCGACCTTTACCTGATTGACCCAAGCGTGGCCGATCTGACGGCACCTGTCGCAATTCTGATTTCAGTTACATCCCTGATCGCGGTTTGGCTGGTGTATGACTGGATCTGCAAATCTAGGTTCGGTGACGACAATACCCGCCTGATGGTTTTGCTTTATATCCTGCTTGTCGCACTGGCCTATGGCTATACGCAAGTGTTCAGCGGGCGCGCCACAATGCTGCATCTGGGCGCGATAACCGCCACGATAATGTCGGGCAATGTGTTTTTTACCATCATGCCCAACCAACGCATCGTTGTGGCCGATTTGCAGGCAGGCCGCACGCCTGATCCGAAATACGGCAAGATCGCCAAGCAGCGTTCTACCCACAACAATTACCTGACCTTGCCGGTGATCTTCTTGATGCTTTCCACCCATTACCCTTTGGCATTCGCCACACAATATAACTGGATCATCGCCAGCCTTGTGTTCCTGATGGGGGTTACGATCCGGCATTATTTTAACAGCATACACGCACGTCGCGGCAAACCGAACTGGACATGGCTGGTCACAGTGATTTTGTTCATCGCGGTGGCATGGCTGTCATCAATCCAACCCGCAGAAGAAGCCGGGACCAAGGCTGCCGCACTGACCCCCGCACAACAAAAGTTCGCCGCGGCTGATGGCTTTCAACAGGTGCATGACATCGTTCTTGGCCGTTGTTCCATGTGTCATGCGCAAGAGCCGTTTTATGATGGGATTTTATGGGCACCCAAAGGCGTGATGCTGGAAAGCGAAGCCCAGATCGCGGCACAGGCAAAACAGATCTACCTGCAAGCGGGGATCACCCACGCCATGCCGCCTGCGAATGTCAGCTTTATGGAAGCGGAAGAGCGTAAAAAAATTAAAGCTTGGTATCGTTCCGTTGTCAAACCGCTTGCTTTTGGTTCCTGACCTTAAACGTAATCCCGTATCGATCGGCCGCTGACATGCGACCAAACCATGCCTTCATCCTTTAGCATGACGACAAGCATATCGGCCGCTTGTTCAGGTGTCATTGCCACATCCAGATCGCGCGCGATCCCTGCGGTTTCATACATGCTTGAATTAACCTTGCCCGGGTAAAACCCCATAACACGCACGCCTTTGGGCGCACATTCGACCTCTAGGCATCCGGTGAAACCGCGTATGGCCCATTTGCTTGCAGAATAAACGCTGATCATTTTTCGGGTATACAATGCGCCTGTGGAAACCACGTTGATAACGGTTCCGCGCCCTGTCGATAACATGTCGGGCAGAACTGCATGGGTCATTAGCATTGTGCCCAATGTATTGGTTTCTATGACCGCGCGAATATCATCGGCTGAATGTGTGGAAAACGCCCCTTCCAGCCAGATGCCCGCGTTATTAACAAGACCCGAAACCGGCCCGTGATCAGATTTGATCTGTGCGATTACGTTTTGAATATGGCTCTCGTTCGCAACATCAAGATGATAACCGGGCGCGCCGGTTTCACGCGCCATAGCGGACACTTTTTCAGGATTGCGGCCGGTCAGTATCGGGAAATACCCCGCATCGCGCAAACGGTATATCAATGCCAGACCAATGCCGCTGGTCGCACCTGTAACGATGATAGTTTTACGATCAGTATCTGTCATTAGACTACTCCGGTGATTTTCAAGCTAAAGCCGCAACGATAATGAACTCGACCTTGTAGTCAGGCGTTGCAAGTTTTGCCTCGCCACATGCGCGTGTCGGTGCATTATCCGGTGCAACCCATGCATCCCAAACGCCGTTCATTTCCGCAAAATCATCCATATCGGCCAGCCAGATCGTGGTTTGCAGTATCCGGGTTTTGTCAGACCCTGCTTTTGCCAGCAATGCTTCAGCCTTATCCAGACAGGTTTGTGTTTGTTCGGCGACACTTTCACCGGGTTTGCCAACCTGGCCTGCCAGATAAATGGTACCATTATGTATAACAGCTTGGCTCATGCGTTTGCCTGTATCAATGCGGGTAATGTCGGTCATTTTTTGATCCTTAACCTGTGATGTGAAATCTATTTGGTGAAAGTGCCAGAATTGTTTCGTTTGTCAATTCCAGTGGTTGTCCAAGACAAAAGGCTGCGGTTAAACTTGATAGGGCAGGTGCGGTTTGCACCCCGTAGCCACCTTGCCCTGCAAGCCAGAAAAAGCCGTCTGCATACGGGTCAAACCCTGCAACGGGTGTGCGGTCGGTGGTAAAGCTGCGCAATCCGGCCCATGAATGGGTTATTTTGGTCACGCAGATTGTTACCGCCTGTTCAAAACGGTCGATCCCTTCGGCCAGCACCATATCGTCAACCCATGCATCATGGGGCTCAACTGGATCTTCGTCGGCGGGCGACACCAGCAATGCACCTGCTTCTGGTTTGGCGTACCAATCCTCGGATGCGGATGCGAATAATGGCCAGCGCGCAATATCATGGCCGTCGGGGGCAGGTAGTAATGCCGCCGTGCGGCGCATCGGGGTTATGCCCACGGGGGCAATGCCTGCAAGGTGGGCGATGCTATCGGCCCAAGCGCCTGCGGCGTTGATTACCACAGGTGCGCAATATTCCTGATCGGCGGTTTTTATGTGCCAGTCAGGGCCTTTCCGGGTCAGTGATACCACCCGTTGGTTTGTTTCTATTTTACCGCCTTGCCGGCGTAACTTGCGGATATAACCCTGCAACATGCGATCAACGTCAATGTCATGTGCATTGTGTTCGATCAGGGCCGCCGCGATTTTGTCTTTGCGTAATATAGGCACCAGATCAACAGCCTGATCGGGGGTTAACTGTTCCAGCCCAATGGCCCCTTTGGCATAATCCGCAAACACATCCAGCTCGTCCTCACGCGCGATTAACAATTCGCCACGCGGTGTCAGCAAGTTACTGTCGGCAATGCCAACAGGGTTCAGAAAAAACGGCTCGGCATTGGCGTTTAATGCCCGCAAGGTAGCGTTACCGTAATTGCGGATAAACATTGCCGCAGAACGGCCCGTGGAATGGTAGCCGGTCTGTGCTTCGGCCTCTAATACAATAACATCGGCCTGTTCGGACAATGCCGCAGCAGCACTTATGCCTGCAATGCCGCCGCCGATCACTATAAAATCCGCTGTTTTCATTCGCTTTGAAACCTGTGTAAATAATTATTTCCCACTTCACTTTACGCCTAGAGCAAGCTGGGTCAACTGGTGTGGGCAGAATTGATTTCAGAGTTGCAGGCAGGGGCCAGAATGTGCGAAATATAGCTTTATGACAAAGATCATTCTTTTTAATAAACCCTTCGGCGTTCTGTCGCAATTCACCGACAAAGGCACGGCGGGTTCCGCGCACCGGACATTGTCCGAATTCATTGATGTCCCCGACGTCTATGCGGCGGGGCGCCTGGATAAAGATAGCGAAGGGTTGCTGGTCTTGACCGATAACGGTCGTTTGCAAAGCCGCATCAGTGACCCGAAGTTCAAGACCTCGAAAACCTATTGGGTGCAGGTCGAAGGCGTGCCATCGGATGCGTGTTTGCAGGACTTGCGGAACGGGGTCAGACTAAAAGACGGGATGACGCGGCCTGCTGACGTCAAGCAGATGGATGAACCTGTTGGCCTGTGGCCGCGTAATCCGCCCGTGCGGTTTCGCAAAACCGTGGCTGACAGCTGGTTAGAGATCACAATATCCGAAGGCCGCAACCGTCAGGTGCGCCGCATGACGGCCGCCGTGGGCTGCCCGACGCTGCGTCTGGTTCGGTACCGTGTCGGAGAATGGACGATTGACGGGGTCGCGAACGGGGAATGGGTTGCGGTCTAGGGCGCATTTTATCAGCTAAATTCAGCCATTTCAATAAGTTAGGTATGTGTCCTATCTAGGATATCGGGTTTTCATTCATAACATCCCTTCAAATTCCAGCGCGAACTTATGCGCATCACCCGGCCAGCGCGCAGACAGGTAGTTGCCGTCACGATGGGTAAAGCCGCGTGAAAGATGCTTCATATTATCGCGCAGGATCGGCAGCGGCCCCTCGATAAAATCGTCAGGGGATTCCAAGGTGGCAGTGACCTCATCCTGAACCGTGATCGGATAGGTCAAGAAGTAGTCACCGTTTTTCCGTTTCGTCATATGATAGGCCAGCATTTCCTGCCGCTTCAAAAGGGCGGTGGTTTTACGGCCCCAAAGTACAGATTTTCCAGTCTCGGGATTGATCGCACGACACGCAGCAACCACGCCGTGGCAAATTGCGGCAACCGGTTTGTCAGCCGCAAAAAAGCCGGCAATAGCATCTTGCAGCACAGTGGATTCAAGATAAGGAATGATCCCCTTGGCGTGCCCGCCGGGCAGCAGGATGGCCTGAAAATCTTCAACGCGGATGTTGTCGTAATGGATCGGGTTCTGAAAGGCTTTGTCCTGTAGTAGGGCCTGATAGGCGCTTTGCGCCGGCTTTTGCGCGATGAATAAAGATTTCAGCACACCAAGACCATCGCCCGACAGCATAATCGGGTCGGCAACAGCCGCTTTCCCCGTATCAGTGGCAAAGCATATGTCATGGCCATGTTCGCGCAGAATTTTCCACGGCACAGCCACTTCGGTCGGATCAACGTCAAAGGTGCCGGTGGGGATCAGTATGGTCATGACGGTTCCTGCATGTTTTCACTGATTTTGGCGAATGATATGCATTTCGGCAAGGCTTATCGGATGTCGGTTGTGCTTGCGCCCCTGCGTAATCTGCATTATATGCGCGACAGTCGTAAAGGCAGTGGCGGACATAACGCCGGAATGCAAAGCAGGGTCGGGGTATCTCGGCCCTTGTGTGTTTGTTGCTTTGCTTTGGCCTGTACGATGTAAATGAAACCCAAAAGACCGGCGGAACCAACCGTTTGGCCCGAAAAAACGTAAACAAAGGAATGATATACATGTGCGCTAAAGCCACTATGGAGGAATTCGAAGCCCTTTTAGAAGAAAGCTTCGACGTCGACACACCTGATGAAGGTAGTGTTGTCAAAGGTAAAATCATCGCAATTGAAGCGGGACAAGCCATCATCGACGTAGGCTACAAAATGGAAGGCCGCGTTGACCTTAAAGAATTTGCAAATCCCGGCCAAGACCCTGAAATTGAAGTGGGTGATATGGTCGAGGTTTTCCTTGAGCGTGTTGAAAACGCCCAGGGTGAAGCTGTTGTTTCACGCGAGAAAGCACGCCGAGAAGAGGCATGGGATCGTCTGGAAACGGCTTATGAAAAAGAAGAGCGCGTTGAAGGTGCTATCTTTGGTCGCGTCAAAGGCGGCTTTACTGTTGATCTGGGCGGTGCTGTTGCATTCCTTCCGGGTTCTCAGGTTGATGTGCGCCCCGTGCGCGATGCCGGCCCGTTGATGGGTATGGCACAGCCGTTCATCGTTTTGAAAATGGATCGCCGCCGTGGCAACATCGTTGTATCACGTCGTGCTATTCTGGAAGAATCACGCGCTGAACAACGTGCAGAGATTGTTGGCAAACTGGCCGAAGGCGATGCGGTTGACGGTATCGTCAAGAACATCACTGAATACGGTGCGTTTGTTGATTTGGGCGGCGTTGACGGGCTATTGCACGTCACTGACATGGCATGGCGCCGTGTGAACCACCCATCCGAGATCTTGACCATTGGTGAAACCATCAAAGTACAGATCATCAAGATCAACAAAGAAACTCATCGTATTTCTTTGGGCATGAAACAGTTGCAAGAAGACCCATGGTCAAATGTTGCAGAGCGTTTCCCGTTGCAAACAGTGCATACAGGCCGCGTGACAAACATTACCGATTACGGTGCATTTGTTGAACTGGAGTCTGGTGTTGAAGGTCTGGTTCACGTTTCTGAAATGTCATGGACCAAGAAAAACATCCACCCGGGTAAAATCGTTTCTACTTCGGAAGAAGTTCAAGTCATGGTTCTGGATATCGATCAAGAGAAACGCCGTGTTTCCCTTGGCCTGAAACAAACCCAGGGCAACCCGTGGGAAGGCTTTGCGAAAAACTTCCCGATCGACACCAAAGTTGAAGGTGAAGTTAAGAACATCACCGAGTTTGGTTTGTTCGTGGGTCTTGAAGGCGACATCGACGGTATGGTTCACTTGTCTGATCTGGACTGGAACCGTTCAGGTGATGATGCGATCCAAGACTACAAAAAAGGCGACATCGTGCAAGCGATGGTCACAGATGTGGATGCGGACAAAGAACGCATTTCCTTGTCAATCAAAGCCTTGGACGGTGATCCGTTTGCAGACGCAACAGCAGGCGTAAAACGCGGCGCTGTTGTCACTGTTGAAGTGACATCAATTGAAGATGGCGGCATTGAAGTGGCTTATGACGGTATGAAAGCGTTCATCCGTCGTTCTGATCTGTCACGTGATCGTGCGGAACAACGCCCGGAACGTTTCAGTGTTGGTAACAAGGTTGATGCACGTGTAACAAGCATCGATGCAAAAACCCGTCGTTTGGGTCTGTCGATCAAAGCGCGTGAAATCGCTGAAGAAAAAGAAGCAGTCGAACAATATGGTTCAACCGATGCAGGCGCATCATTGGGCGATATTCTAGGTGCAGCTTTGAAAAGCCAAGAAAAAGATTAATCGACACTAGTCGAAAGACAATCATTTAAAACGGCGCTCATTCGGGCGCCGTTTTTTTGCGAATCATTGATAAAACAGAACAGTGGCCTTTTGAAGAATATTAATTTTCTTAAGCATTATCGGACTTATCAACAGGCTTCTGCCGTAAAAAGTCACAAAAAACCGCATAGAAATCAAAAAAATCAACCACTTCGCACTGATCTATATTCCCAGAGCGGACAATTTCTGTAAGTATTGCCTGTGAATTAAATGAATAATATTGCCTTTTGGGGAGGAATGCTGCCGATGATACGTTCTGAATTGGTTGAAAAGATCGCTGAAGAGAATCCACACCTTTATCACAGAGACGTCGAGCGGATAGTCGCCACCATTTTCAACGAGATTATTGATGCGATGGCAAATGGCAATCGGGTTGAGTTAAGAGGCTTTGGGGCCTTTTCTGTCAAAAAGCGAGATGCTAGGGTTGGGCGCAACCCCCGAACCGGGGATTCTGTTTCTGTAGAAGAAAAACACGTTCCGTTTTTCAAAACAGGCAAACTTTTGCGGGATAGGCTGAACGAAGGCTGATGCTCGCTTGAACAAGTGAGGCGTGGCTGATGCGTTTTATCAAATATCTGTTTCTGGGTGTGGTGGCACTTGTGCTTATCGTGGTCGCGATCGCGAACCGCCAACCTGTTGAATTGAAATTGCTGCCCGAGGATCTGGCGGCTTTCGTACCTTTTGCCGGGCAGATTACAATCCCGTTGTTTCTGGTGATTTTCGGCAGTATTCTTGTCGGCCTGTTGATCGGGTTCATCTGGGAATATCTGCGCGAATTTAAAATTCGCAATGACCTGTCCAAGACCAACCGCCAAATGAAACATCTGGAACGCGAAGTTGGTAAATTGCGTGAAAAAACGGGCGAAGGCAAAGATGAAATCCTTGCTCTTCTGGACTGACGGTTATGACTGCTGTTAAAATTTGTGGCCTTAGCACTGATGAAAGCGTGGCGGTGGCCGTTGACGCTGGTGCGCGCTATACGGGTTTTGTTTTCTTTGAAAAGTCACCACGCAATGTAAGCATTGCACAAGCCCGTAAGCTTGCCTTGTCGGTGCCCGCGAGTGTCTGCAAAGTTGCGCTGACAGTGAATGCAACGGACGCACAACTGGATGCCATTACCGCAGATGTGCCTATTGATATGCTGCAACTGCACGGCGATGAAACACCTGCACGCGTCATTGAAGTCAAAGCGCGTTATGGTCTGCCTGTGATGAAAGTGATCGGGGTCGCGGATGCCGGTGATTTAGTGGCCATAGACACATATATGCGGGTCAGTGACCAGATTTTAGTCGATGCGAAAGCAGCCAAAGATGCAGTGCTGCCGGGCGGCAACGGTATAAGCTTTGACTGGCGCCTGATTGCAGGCCGTCGCTGGGCCTGCCCGTGGATGTTAGCGGGTGGTCTTACCTCTGAAAACGTGGCAGAAGCGGTGCGATTGACCGGGGCTACCCAAGTGGATGTGTCCTCTGGTGTGGAAAGCGCGCCGGGTGTAAAAGACAATGCAAAGATCGCGGCGTTTATTAAAGCCGCGCAAGGAGAGTAAGATGCCAATAGATATGCCGAATTCTTATATGACCGGCCCCGATGAACAGGGCCGTTTCGGTGATTTCGGGGGGCGGTTTGTATCCGAAACCCTGATGCCGCTGATCCTTGATCTGGAAGCGGAATATGAAAAAGCCAAGACCGATCCCACGTTCTGGGCCGAGATGGATTACCTGTGGAAATACTATGTGGGCCGCCCGTCGCCCTTGTATTTTGCCGAACGTCTGACCGATCATTTTGGCGGCGCCAAAATTTATCTGAAACGTGACGAGCTGAACCATACGGGCGCGCATAAAATTAACAATGTGCTGGGCCAGATTTTGCTGGCGCGCCGCATGGGCAAGACACGGATTATTGCGGAAACGGGTGCCGGGCAACACGGCGTGGCCACGGCTACGGTTTGTGCGCGTTTCGGCCTTGAATGCATCGTCTTCATGGGGGCCACGGATGTTGAACGCCAAGCCCCGAACGTGTTTCGGATGAAGTTGCTGGGCGCAAAAATTGTGTCTGTCACCTCGGGCCGTGGTACGTTGAAAGATGCGATGAACGACGCTATGCGCGACTGGGTGACCAACGTGAACGATACGTTTTATTGCATCGGTACGGTTGCAGGCCCGCATCCCTATCCTGCGATGGTGCGCGATTTCCAGTCGATTATCGGTAAGGAAACCAAGCAGCAGATCATGGAACAAGAGGGCCGCTTGCCCGATAGTCTGGTCGCCTGTATCGGTGGTGGGTCAAACGCGCTGGGACTGTTTTACGAGTTTCTGGACGACAAGGATGTGCGCATCATCGGTGTGGAAGCCGGCGGTAAAGGCGTGAACGAAAAAATGGAACATTGTGCCAGCCTGACAGGTGGGCGCCCGGGCGTTCTGCATGGCAATCGCACCTATCTGTTGCAAGATGATGATGGTCAGATACTGGAAGGCCATTCAATTTCGGCAGGTCTGGATTACCCCGGTATCGGCCCCGAACATTCATGGCTGCACGATATTGGACGTGCGGAATATGTGTCTGTGACGGATGTGGAAGCGCTGGACGCATTCCAATTATCTTGCAGCACCGAAGGCATCATTCCGGCACTGGAGCCATCGCACGCATTGGCGCATGTTACGAAAATTGCACCTGATCTGCCCAAAGATCACCTGTTGGTGATGAATATGTGCGGGCGCGGTGACAAGGATATTTTCACGGTTGCCAAGGCTTTGGGGCTGGATATGAGTTCAGAATAACGCCTTAATACGACCAAGATCAAAGATAACGCCAAGCTGTAAAGCTTGGCGTTTTACGTTCCCATGTCTCAAATGTGAGACAGTTCCCCCCGCTGGTTACAACTTAGTGATCCGCATTCAGTTTACAAAAACTTGACTCATCTTATTCAAAAGGGTCTATTTTTACGCAGGGAGGAATGCTGTAGAATGGAAATGTCCGGTGAATACCGTATTGATGTGCCTATTGCCGAGGTTTGGGCCGCGTTGAATGATGTGGAGATTTTGAAAACCTGCATTCCGGGTTGTGAAGAGCTGGAACAAATATCCGATACTGAAATGACCGCTAAAGTTGCGTTGAAAATCGGGCCTGTAAAGGCGCGTTTCAAAGGGGCTGTTTCATTTGAAAATGTCAGCCCGCCCAATGGCTATTCTATTGTTGGTGAAGGCCATGGTGGTATTGCCGGTTTTGCCAAGGGCGGTGCCGATGTTCAGCTAACCGCAGACGGTGCAGAAACGATTTTAACATATCAGGCAAAGGCACAGGTGGGCGGCAAGATGGCCCAACTGGGGTCGCGTCTGATCAAGTCCACGTCCGCCAAGCTGGCTGACAAGTTTTTCAAGAATTTCCGTGATGCACTGGTAGGTGAAGAAGTCTCTGCCTAAGCGTATTGCGTAAGTGAACAATAATAAGGGAGGAATACGAATGACTGAAATTTCGATGACTGTGAACGGGAAAGCGGTAAAGGCCGATGTCCCCGACAACACCTTACTGGTGGAATATATCCGGGAAAACCTACGCCTGACAGGCACCCATGTGGGCTGTGATACCAGCCAGTGCGGGGCGTGTGTTGTGCATGTAAACGGCAAAGCGGTAAAATCCTGCGCCACTTTGGCAGTATCGCTGCAAGGTGCCGATGTGACCACGATTGAGGGCATTGCAAGCGGTGAAATGCACCCGATGCAAATGGCGTTCAAGGAAAATCACGGGCTGCAATGCGGGTTTTGTACCCCCGGTATGATCATGACGGCAACCGACATGGTCGCGCGTTACGACGCGGACGGCAAAGAACTGACTGAAGCGGCAATCCGAAGTGAGCTGGAAGGCAATATTTGCCGCTGCACGGGATACCATAACATTGTGAAAGCCATTGCGGACGGTGCGTCTAAAATGGCCGGTTCATAGGGGAGGATGACAAGATGAGTGAAGGAATAGGCGCACGTGTCCTGCGCAAAGAGGACAAACGGTTTTTAATCGGCAAGGGCCGCTATACAGACGATATTGTGGAACCCAATCAGGCTTATGCGGCCTTTGTTAGATCACCGCATGCGCATGCAACAGTGAAAAGCATTGACGCATCTGCCGCCGAAGCAATGGACGGTGTCGTGGCAGTTTTGAACGGCGCACAGCTAACCGGCGACGGTATTGGCAACATCATTTGCGGTTGGGGTGTTTCATCAAAAGACGGCAGCCCGATGAATATGGGCGCGTGGTCGGCACTTGCCACTGAAACGGTGCGCTATGTGGGGGATGCGGTGGCAGTTGTCATTGCCGATAGTATCGAAATAGCCCGCCTTGCCGCTGAAGCAGTTGAGGTGGATTATGAAACCCTGCCGGTTGTTGTGCAATCAGATGCTGCCCTTGAAGCTGGCGCACCGCAAATTCACGAAAATGCACCGGGCAACCTGATTTTCGATTGGGAAATCGGTGATGAGGCTCCTACGGACGCGGCCCTTGCGGGTGCGGCGCATATCACGGAGTTGGATATCGTCAACAACCGCCTGTCGCCCAATGCGATGGAGCCGCGTGCGGCAATTGCCACGTTCGATGAGGCCGACGATCACTACACGCTTTACACCACATCGCAAAATCCGCATGTGGCGCGTCTGGTTTTGTCGGCGTTCTATAATGTCGCCCCTGAACATAAATTGCGAGTGATCGCACCCGATGTGGGCGGTGGTTTCGGGTCAAAGATTTACATCTATCCAGAAGAAATCGCCTGCTTGTGGGCCTCAATGAAAACTAACCGTTCGGTGAAATGGACATCTGATCGTACAGAAGCGTTTCTGACGGATGCGCATGGGCGTGACCATATCACCAACGCCAAAATGGGCTTTGATGCGGATGGTAAAATCGTGGGTCTAAAGGTGGAAACCAAGGCGAACCTGGGGGCCTATATGTCCTTGTTCAGCTCGGCCACACCGACCTATCTGTATGCAACCCTGCTGTCGGGCCAGTATAATATCGA